>JAMONQ010000117.1 GCA_027065635.1 Campylobacterales bacterium
TTTTGCTATGAGGGTGTAGGTGGTGTTGCTCTCTTTGTTCAGGGCGGTTTTATCTACACTCAGCTCAAGCTCCCCGCCCAAAAGCGGCAAAACGAGCATAAGTAAAAAGAGAAGCGGATAGCTGCGCATAGAATACCTCTATATGTTTCTTTGCATTATATTACGTTTCACAGAGATTGGCAAGCACTTTCGATATGGTAAAATTTCAAGAAAATATCGGAGATATATGAGTAAAAAACTGCATATCGTTTCGCTGGGATGCACCAAAAACCTCGTAGATACGGAGGTGATGCTCGGCCGTCTCAAGCGGTTCGAAATGACCGACGCGCCCGAAGAGGCCGACGT
Organism: Campylobacterales bacterium; assembly: GCA_027065635.1. GTDB lineage: Bacteria > Campylobacterota > Campylobacteria > Campylobacterales > Hydrogenimonadaceae > Hydrogenimonas. Next base: position 346 of record JAMONQ010000117.1, read on the forward strand.
GATCATCGTCAACACCTGCGGCTTCATCGACGCCGCCAAAGAGGAGAGCATCCGGACGGTGCTCGACCTGCACGAAGCGCGCCGCGAGGATTCGGTGCTGGTGATGGCCGGCTGCCTAAGCGAGCGCTACAAAGAGCAGCTGCAAAAAGAGATGCCCGAGATCGACATCTTCACCGGGGTCGGCGACTACGACCGAATCGACGAGCTGATCGCCAAAAAACAGAGCCGCTTCTCCCCACACGTCTTTCTGGCCGACGAGACTCACGAGCGCATCGTCACCGGATCCACCTCCCACGCCTACGTAAAGCTTGCCGAGGGGTGCAACCAGACTTGCAGCTTCTGCGCCATCCCCGGCTTCAAAGGACGACTCCACTCCCGGACACTCGAGAGTGTCGTCAAGGAGGTGCGGCGCCTCGTCGGGCAGGGATTCTACGACTTCAGCTTCATCTCCCAGGATTCGAGCAGCTACCTGCGTGACATGGGCGAGAGTGAAGGGCTCGTACGGCTCATCGAGGCGATCGAAGAGATCGAGGGGGTAAAGAGCGCACGCATCCTCTACCTCTACCCCAGTACCACATCCTTCGAGCTTATCGACCGCATCGCCGCATCGCCGATATTTCAAAACTACTTCGACATGCCGATCCAGCATATCGATCCGCAGATCCTCAAGAGAATGAAACGCGGAGTCGGCAGCGAAAAGATCAAAGAACTTCTCGATGCGATGCGGGCTGTACCCGGAAGCTTCGTGCGCACCGGCGTCATCGTCGGTTTTCCTACTGAAACGGAGGAGGCTTTCGACAGACTCTGCGACTTTATCGAAGGTTTCGGTTTCGATCGTGTCAGCATCTTCGAATACTCCGACGAAGAGGGGACCGACGCATACGACCTAAAACCGAAAACAGACCGGGAAACGATTCACAGGCGCGCGGAAAAACTGGGCGAGATCGCACGCAAAAACATGGAAGACTCCTTGCAGAAGATGGTGGGGAAAAGGTATGAGATGATCGTCGAAGGACCAAGCGAAGAGCATGAATATCTACTAAGCGCAAGACCTCTTGTATGGGCGCCGGACATCGACGGGGAGGTACTTGTAAACGACAGCGATGTAGAGGGTCTGGAGTTTGGCAGGCTCTACAACGTCGAAGTGACCGAAATTGCCGGAGAGCATCCGATAGGGCGCATCGTAGATGCTTGAAAAAGAGGCTCTGAAACATCTTGAAAAGGCGAAAAACCTCCTCGCTTTTTCCGGCGGAGTGGACTCAACCGCGCTATATCATCTATTGCTGAAAAAGAGGATCCCGTTCGATATAGCACTCGTAAATTACGGCACGAGAATCCAGAGCGATGAAGAAGAGGCTTATGCCAAAGAGCTGGCGGCACGAGACGGAAAGAGAGTTTTTATACAAAAGTGTACCGTAGAAAAGAGCGGCTTCGAACATAAAGCACGAAATGCAAGATACCGTTTTTTTGGTGAAATAGTCGAAAAAGAGGGGTATAAAAACCTGATTACCGCCCATCAACTCGACGATATGCTGGAGTGGGCGCTGATGCAGCTTTGCAAAGGAGCCGGATGTGTCGAACTGATCGGCATGGAGCCGGTAGAAAAAAGAGACGCCTTTACGCTTGTAAGACCTCTTCTTTACACCCCGAAAAAAGAGCTTTTGAATTTTCTCGATAGAGAATCTATCCGTTACTTCATAGACGAGTCCAATCATAGTGACCGGTTTAAAAGAAACCGCATAAGAAAAGAGGCGGCCTCCTACCTGATGCAAGAGTGTGCCGACGGAATAGCCAGAAGCTTCAAATATCTCAAAAAAGACAAGGAGAAGCTTCTGCCGGAAGCAAAAACACTCTTTTCAAAAATGGAGCTCGCTATATTGAAAAAACCGCAAAACGAAACGGCAGCGATACGCATCATAGACAAGGAGCTGAAAAAGAAGGGATACATTCTATCTGCGGCACAAAAAGATGAGATTGTAAAAAGCCGCTCTGTTGTTATCGGTGGAGAGTGGGCGGTAGAAATCTCGAACGATCTGATATGGATCGCTCCCTATCGTACAGCGAATATGCCAAAAGAGTTCAAAGATAGATGCAGAAGGTGCGGTATCGCCCCGAAAGTCCGTCCCTACATATTCGAAGAGGAATTTTCCGAAGAGTTGTTTTCACTTTTTGGATGCTGAGTCGCAGACTCCTTCTCTTCGAAAACCCGTATTCTGAAAACCCCCTCTATCTCGTTGCCGTCGGATTTGAAGGCTATCGGAAAGTCCGCCTGGATTACATAGGGTACCGAGGATAGCGAGTCGAGAAAGCGGTAGAAGTTTGCCGGCGACTCCATCTTGGTATGGGCATTTATCTCGTAGATTTTGAAATGCGGGTCCGACTCGTTGACATCGAGCTGTTTCAGCTCAACCTTCTGGAAATACTTTTTGGCTTCCGCCATGAAAAGATCTTCTCTCCAGCGGCTTTCGAAAGCCTCCGTAATCTTTCTGTGTCTGCCTTGAAGCACCTTCAGGCGATCATATATCTCGTCATGCTCCTGCTGGGCAGCCATAAATTCGGCTTTTGAGTCTATGTAGCCGCTGTTTATGCGCTTGTACTCCTTTACAGAGGGGATGACAAGAATAAATATAAGTGCGAAGACAATAACCAGATACAGTAAAATCCAGATAAGCAGGCGAATCAGCCGAACCTCTTTCAGACTCACTCCGGCACCTCGTTTCCGGCCTCTATGCTCCCTTCGTTTACGGAGACAAATCGCCACCATCCGTTTTCGAGAGGATAGAAAGTCGTTACATTTCTCTGAAACACAGACTTCAAAGGGGCGAGCAGAAGATAGTTGTAGACATCTTTCGAGGGAGTTACGCCGTAAAGCACCAGGCCGTTCCTGTCAAGCATAGCCTTCGTCAGCGTAATCTGATCCGGAACCAGATCGAACAGATTCTGAATACTCTCTTTCATCAGAGTGTTGTTGGTGCTTATGGCGTCGTACTTTTGGGCCAGAAGCTCTATACGGGCTATCTCGTCCCTGAACTGGCGACTTTGCGATCTAAAAGACTCGGTCTGCTTTTGCATCGAAACTATTTCGCTTTGCATGGAGCGCATTTTCAGAAAAATATAAGCGGTAAACCCCAGAATCAAAAGCAGGGTCACCAAAAGAAAGATCAGTATCATTCTGCTTTCGGAATCGAGTTTCGGCTTCGGTTTGGGTCTGATAAAACTGTAGCTCATCCGGCCGCCTCCAGATCCTTTACGGCAAGAATAGAGATGACTTCGATCGGATCGAAGCTATACAGACTCGCCTGCATAAAAAGCTCATCTTCGATATAGCGGACCAGATCTTCACCGAGATCGCCCATATCGAAAATGGTGACTCTCTCTATAAAGTCGTGGCTATAAAGATCGTCATGGTAGAACCTGGAGAGGGCCCCTTTCATCTCTTCAAAAAGGTTCAGGTTGTACTCCAGAAGTTCGAACGCGCTCTCATCCTCCAGTTCAGGCTTCTGCTCGATCTCCTCCTTGAACTCGCCGAGCAGATCGAGATCGCTTATCGACTCCACATCCTCGTCTATCATCTCCAGATCAAAAGATAGTCCTCCCGGCTCCTTCGGCTCTCCTTCATCCCCATCCATATCGCTATCTTCGCCGGAACCGATTATCAAAACCTGAGCGTACCAGAGCCTACCTTCGGAGAAAATCGCCAAGAAGGCTACACCGTTTTGATGCAGAAGAAAAAGCGCCGGTTTTGTATCGAGCAAGGGGAGTGATTTTTTGTAGAGGAGAACGAACGGAGAGTAGAGAAGATCGAAATCGATCCCCTTGAACTTCTGCTCGAACCACTTCATCTCTACTATAGATGTGTATGCCGTCCAGCTGTTTTCTATGCATAGCCTATGCACCAGAGCCACCTCTATGCCGTACTTTTCGAGATCCGATTTGAGGCAGCCGGGGACGGCACCCTGATTCGCGGTATCGAGCATGGCGCAGATGTATGTTTTCGGATATGTCTGCCTGATCTCCTCGAACCACTCGTGAAGTCCGGCGGCTTTCGACATCTCGAACTCGCGCCTCTCCTGCATATCGAACTCTCCATCTTCGATATAGCCGAATGCCGCATATATCCGCTCTTCATACAGATAGAAAAGGAGTGCCGTTTTCGGCCAGAAGTAGCGTCCAAGCTTGCCCAAGCTCTACCTTTTTGGGGATTTTAACGTCAGATCTCAAACAGAATGAAAAACAGCCCTCTAAAAGGCTCCCTTCAAACGATCATCCGCAAAATTGGTTAAACAGTTATTATCTTAAACTATTTTTGCTTAAACAACGACGTATAGAGGTTCTGAAACTTTTCATAGATATCTTTTGCACGCTCTACCAGCTCTTCATCTGTAAGTTTGGTCGGCGAAAGATTCTCGTACTTTCCGATCATCACTTCGCACATCATCTTGATGCGTATCTTGTCGGCTTCTCCTATCGGCGGGTGATTGGCCACATCTTCTATGAGATCGAGATAGCGCTCTCCTTCTCTAATGTAGTCGAGATACTCTTTGGCCACCTCTGTCTGTCTCATGACCGTAAATGCCATACGGTTGTAGTTGTCGAGTTCGTAAGCCTCTTTGGCGATTCTGTAGGCTTCGTCGTAATTGCCCGTAAAGTAGTGCCATCTGGCCTCAATTGCCTTTTCGTACGAGGGGTTTGTCAGCGCGAAAACAGCCATTCCAGCAAGCAGAAAGAGAGCTATAAAGAGGTAAGTCATCCTATATTGCATGCTCTGACATCCTTTCTCCTATCACCCTCTTCGCCTCATCGATATCCATATCGCAAATATATATCGGCCCGGAACAGAAAAAGTCGATAGTCCCAAAAGGCAGAGGTATCAAAAAACGGTCCCAGCTCTTCGCCTGTTTGAATCTGGAAGGTCTGTAGTTGAATATCACTATCGGAGCACCGGTTTTTCTGGCCATCGCCACGATACCGTCGGAGAGTTCATGGCGCGGTCCCTTGGGACCGTCGGGAGTGATCGCTACATCACCCTCTCTCTGCTTGATCCTTCTTATCGCCTGGATGAGAGCTTTTGCTGCACCCTTGCTCGATGAGCCGCGAATGGCGCCGATTCCGAAAAATCTCATAGTTCTTGCAATGATCTCGCCGTCGAAATGCTCGCTTATCATCACATCCACGCTTCGGCCCGGAGCCACCCTTTTGTATATAAACGGTGCAAGAAGCAGCTCGGCGTGCCAGAATGCGACGATAACAGGAGAGTCCGGAAGTTCGCCCTCTATATGCCACCTCTTTTTGTTGAAAAAGTAGATAAGGTGTATCAATAGCGCTCCCACCGGAGGCACTAAATACAAGGAGAGTTTGCGTAAAAGACGCTTACGCAACGATCTCCCCTATGTTCCCCAGCCTGCTCGTCTCCACTATCTTGACCTTTGCCGTTTTACCCAGAAGCTCTTCGCTTCCTTCGGCTTTCACGAGCCAGTTGTTGTCGGTACGCCCGGCTACCATACCGCCCGGTTTCAACTCTTCGAAATAGACTTCGTAGATCTTTCCAAGCCTCTGCACCTTCATCTCGTCAAGCATCTCGTTATGGCGATCCTGTAGCCTTTTAAGCCTCTTCGAAGCGACTTCGTCAGGAACCTGCCGCTCATATTCACTGGCCGGAGTCATGGGTCTTGGAGAGTATTTGAAGCTGAATATCTGCTCGAAGCGTACCTTCTCCACCACATCCATCGTATCTTCGAAATCGGCTTCGCTCTCGCCGGGAAAACCGACTATGATGTCGGTACTGATCGAAACGTCCGGGACCATCTCTCTAAGTTTTTGGGCCCTGTTTAAAAACCACTCCTTCGAGTAGCCTCGCTTCATCTGCTTGAGTATTCCGGTAGATCCGCTTTGAAGCGGCATATGCATCGATTTGCATATCTTTGGGTTTTTTGCGAACTCTTCCAAAAATTCGTCATCCATATGAAGCGGGTGAGGAGATGTAAAACGTATCCGTTCGATCTGCTCTATTTCACTCACAGCCCTGAGCAGCCCGGTAAAATTCATTTTCGGATGATCGGAACTGAATCGACGACCGTAGTTGTTTACGTTCTGTCCCAGCAGAAAGATCTCTTTCGCACCGGTCTGTGCCGCCTTTTTCGCCTCCTGAAGTATAAGCTCCGCAGGGATCGATATCTCTTCGCCGCGGGTATGGGGAACGATACAGAAACTGCACTGTTTGTCACACCCTATGGAGATGTTTATATAGGCTTTGTACGGAGAGGTACGAAACTCTCCGAAGGCGTAGCCGCTCTCGTCGTAGTCTATATCGACCTCCACGGCTTTCGGCTTGTGCAGCACCTCGGTGATCTTGCTGACATTACGTGCTCCGAGTACGAAGTCGACAGAAGGAGCCCTCTTGATTATCTCTTCGCCGAGATGGCTGGCGGTACAGCCGCATACACCTATTTTGGCTCCCTCCTTCTTTCTCTTGGCGAACTGCCCTATTTCACTGAAGAGTTTTTGTACCGGCTTCTCTCTTACACTGCACGTGTTTATGAGTATCAAATCGGCATCTTCGATACTATCGGCCTCTTCATACCCCTCTTTCAGCGAAAGCTCTGCGATCATATGCTCGCTGTCGCGCACATTCATGGCGCATCCGAGTGTCTCTATGTAGTACTTCTTACTCACCGTACAGCCTCTTGCGGCTCACCTTAGTATATGCACTTCATAAAGATAGTCGCTCTCGTTCAACCCGAAGCGGATCTCCCTGAAATATACGCTGTATCCTTTGCTTTCGAAGTGTTCTACCATATCCATCAGATCTTTATGAGAGTTCTCGCGGTCGAAATAGAAGATTTTCTGACCCTCTTTGTCAAGCTCCTTCTCTATCTTCTCGACAGTGATCGCTTTCGGTTTTCCGTTCAGTTCCGTTCTTGCCGCTTTCAATTCCATCAATAAATCCTCATTTTTCGATACGTATTTAATAGCCGATTATATCCAAACAAAGGTAAAGCTTTTATAAATGATAAAGATTGCTTTCAGTATAATGGAGGTCTTATTCGCTGCACAACCGAGGAAAACCCTCTCTACTGCGCAAAAAAATCACACAAACTATTTTAAAAGGAATTGTTAAAGAGATGGAAAAAATTATCGACATTATCGACTCTATTGCACACGAAAAAGGATTGCCGCCGGAGTCTGCCAAAGAGGCCTTCAAAACCGCTCTCATTCAGACTGCGAAACGTGTAATCTGCGAAGAGTGCGACTTTGAAGTCGAAATCGACGAGAAAAACAAGCGATATACTCTATATCAGAAGATCACCGTAGTGGAACCGGGAGATCCCAGACTCGCGGACGAAGCGGAAAAATTCATCTCTTTGGACGAGGCGAAAGAGATAGATCCCGATGCGGAACTCGGTGACGAACTCACCAGCGAGGTGAATCTCGAAGAGTACGGCAGAAGCGCCGCTTCCGCACTCTATCACGAGATAGAGTACCATATACAGCGATTCGTAGAAGAGCAGATGTTCAACAAATACAAAGCTATGATCGGCACCATAGTCAACGGCCCGGTAACCCGTGTCGACAGTGAACAGAACACCTATATAGAGATCGACGAGGTGAGAGCTGTTCTGCCTAAAAGAAACCGCATAAAGGGTGAATCGTTTCGTGTCGGAGAGACTATCAAGGGGATTTTACGCTATGTCGGCATAGACAAGAAATTCGGTATACACCTCGAGATCTCCCGTACCATGCCGAAATTTCTCGAGGAGCTTCTAAAACAGGAGGTTCCGGAAATCGCGGACGGTCTCGTAGTCATAGAAAAATCGGCGAGGATTCCAGGTGAACGGGCCAAGGTGGCACTGACTGCCGTAAGTCCAAGAGTCGATCCGGTAGGCGCCGCGGTAGGTGTGCGCGGAGTGAGGATCAACGCCGTGAGCGAAGAGCTTCATAACGAAAACATCGACTGTATAGAGTACTCTCCGATTCCGGAGATTTTCGTGGCAAGAAGCCTCAGCCCGGCAATCATCAGCAGTGTCAAAATCGAAGACGACAAAGCGATCGTAACCCTGCCCAGCGACCAGAAGAGCAAAGCGATCGGAAAGAGCGGCATCAACATCCGTCTCGCTTCGATGCTCACCGGCTACCAGATAGAGCTCAACGAGATAGCAGCTTCCGGTACGAGTGAAGAGAGCGGTACAAAAGAGGAGAAACAGGTCAATCCGGATGCGCTCAAAGCGCTCTTTGGAGAGTAGGCAAAGCATAACATGATCAAAGAGGCCTTTAAGGCCGGGGTGATTGAGTACGATTCGTTATCCATTATCACCCCTCCCTCTTTGCGTAGGGGTTGAGCTTCCATAGGGCCAGATCGGCTATAACGTTTCCAAGTAGTGTCAAAAAGGCGGTAATGATCAATATACCCATGATCACAGGGTAGTCACGACTGAGTGCCGACTGAAAAAAGAGAAGTCCCATGCCGTTGATAGAAAAGATGGACTCTATAATGACACTACCGCCGATGAGTCCCGGCAGGGAGAGTCCCAGAATCGTGATAATAGAGGGCATCAGATTGGGCATTATGAAGCGTTTGCGAATCGTCTCTTCATCTATGCCTCTTGCCTTGGCAAAAAATATATAGTCGCTTTTTAGTATCTCCAGGGTCAAGGAGCGGATATACATAGTAAGCCCGCCGATACCGCCAAAAACCATGACAAAGATCGGTATAGTTAGATGCCACGCCTCGTCCACCAGCTTCCATATCCCCTCTTTTGGCTCGAGACTATGCAGACCGCTTATTGGAAACCACCC
>JAMONQ010000118.1 GCA_027065635.1 Campylobacterales bacterium
GTAAAGATGGTACAAAACTGTGCCAATGGAGAGTGTGAGTGTATGAGCGATGAGACAAAGAGGAGAATCGAAAAGATGGAGGTAAAAGGTGAGGATGGCGACATAGAACTCGAATTGACCGGCAATATCTCCGAAGAGGAGATAGAGGCGGCGTTGAGTAGATCCAAACTCCTGAACGATTGAAAACAGGCTTTGCCGGCTTGAACTTCCGGCTATTTCGGGTTCTGTTATGAGAGCATGCTCCGCTTTTGGGCTGCAGATTTGGCCACAAAGGAGAGAGGAACGGTTTTTTGGCAGGGGTGCGAAGAGTATGTTCAAGTTTGAGCGATTGCAAGCCGACTCTTTCGTTTTCAGCCCTTTTGAGAGCGGCGTGATATTGTCGCTTACTCTTATAGCTATCTTTTTTTAACCAAACAAAGAGTATGATACGGGTAAAAAAGGAAATAGGGATGGCTCACCACAAGCATCATGAAAAACTGGAAAAGATCAAAGAGGCGATCAGGGATTCAAAAGAGCTTACAGAAGAGCAAAAGAGCAACGCATTGGTCCATGTCGAGGAGTGGTATGCCGAAGACAAGGCCTTCGGATCGCTTATAGAGGGGCTGATAGAGAAGTTTGCGGAACTCGAGCCTATCTTTTCGGAGATGGGACTGATCTGATACGCTTTTTTCTCCTGGCTAACCACCTGTAGAAGCCGCTAAAAAGGAGTATCAAGAGCAATATAGCCGCAATATCGTTGATCCAGACCCACCAGGGAGCGAAAAATGTTCCGTCATGCAGTCCAAGCAGGAGGGTGTAGAGTGTGATCGTTTCGAAACGAGGCAGCGGCACCTTCGGATGATGTGTACTGAAAAAGAGTCTTTCGCCGCTGATGGTGCCGATATCTTTGAACATGTGCGGCGAGTTTTTCAAGATCCTCCACTCCCCCTTTTCATAGATACGGTTTGGTGCTCCCATACCGCTGACATAGAGGGTCTCTTCTTCTCTGAACATGCGGTATGCGAAGCCACGACTTTCAATCTGCCACCCATTTAGATCGTCGCTTTTGAATACACCGTATCTGTTTCCTACGCGAAAGAGTCTGCCGTCGAAATCTACAGACCAGATGTCGTGGGTAAGCTGCCTGTATACGGGAGGCAGCATAACGGATGGAATATGTACCGATTTCATGAAACTGCCAAGCCCCCTGGCATGGTCGAGAAAGATACCCGTTACGGCGAGTACCGCGAGCGGAAAGATCGCTAAGAGCGAAAAAATGTTGGCATGGCTTTCGATAAGAGATCTTGTCGCTTTGCCGGGTCGTCTTCTTTTTATTCTCCACCAGATGAGATAGCCGCCCACGCAAAGCCATGCAAGTATGACGGCGCCGTAGTCGTTGATGAGCAAAGATATGTCACCGTCGAAATAACCTCGTCCGTAGTGGAGGTCTCTTACGAATCTGGCGAGTGTTACAGGTGTGCCGATCTCACCATTTTGAAAAGTTGCCGTCGTATTTTTTAGAATCTCTTGCGTTTTTGCATCGATGAGATAGAGACGATGTTTATCTACTGAAGCGAAAATTTTTCCATCTTTTACGCTTATTGCGTTGACATACTCTCCCCCGAGGGCTACAGGGATGATTTTATCGCCGTCAATTTGGAATATTCCGTCGCTGGTTGCCGCAAAGATCATCTCCCCTTCCGAGCGTATACCAAGGCATATCTTTCGTGAAATCCGTTTGAAGCTCTCACCTGCGTTGGAAGTTGTAAAAATACCGCGCTTGCCGCAGGCGATGCGGCTGTTTTGGTTTTTTGGATCAATATAATATCCCTCAAAAAGTCGTGACTCCTGTTTTTGAAGGGGGTGGGGAGCGTATGAGAGTGTAGTGGTGTAGAGAAACTGCCACTTATCGTGATCGAGAAAGAAACCGGTTACGGCAAGCAGCAGCAACAAAGCCCCGGCCGTAAGGCCGGAGATCTTATGCAGTGTAAAGAGTCTTACCACCTATACTCCAGACCGGCGTAGAACTCTCTGGGATCACCCGGGGTATAGTCGGTTTTCCCCCATGCGTATCTTGCACGGGTCGCATACCTTTCATCGGTAATATTTGTCACTTTCGCAAAAAACTTCCAGTGAGCATCGCGTCTGTACTCCGCTTTGAGGTTGCCGGTGGTATACCCTTCGTACTTTCCGCCGTCATGAGCGTCGTCCAGCCACCACGGGCCTACGTACTGAAGCTCGCCCATGACTTTGAGTCCATTGACGGCGATCGGAGAGTAGATCACTCTCAGGTTTCCAAGATGGTTTGGTGCCTGTGCCATCTCGTTGTCTCCGTATGTCGGATCGTCGTCGTAGTTGTGGCGCGAGTAGGAGTATGCGACTTTCGTGCTCCATTCACTGCTCATCTGTGCGGCAAGTGTAAACTCGACACCTCTGTGGACGGTACTTCCACCGTTGGCGTAGTAGTAGTCACCGGTTATGTCGTTTGTATACCTTACTATCGTATCGTCGATAGTCATATAGTATGCGGCGATTTCGGTATAGCTTTTCGTACCGAACATCTTTTTGAAGCCCATTTCGAATGTGTTGGAAGTTTCAGGATCGAGTGAAACCTCTTCGTAGCCCTTCTGCATCGAGTAAAGTCTGGATGCCTGCGGTATTCTGAAACCGTTGGCGTAGCGCAGGTAGATGTTGCTGCTTTCAGTTGGTGTATAGCTGAGTGAGAATTTCGGACTCAGGTGTGAAAAGTTGTCTGTTCTGTCAGCCGGACGGAAATATTTTCCGGAAGCGTCGTAGCTGTTTGGCGCAAGATTGTTCTTGTAGTCGTAGCGGTTGTAGTCGTAACGCAATCCGAATCCGGCCGTAAGTTCGCTGTTTAGGTCGACATCGGTATGGATATAGGGCGCTGCCGCAATATAGTCTACGTTGTAATCATAAAGATCGCCTGCAAGATATGTGGTGGTACCGCTCCAGCTCGAGATGGTTATATCGAAATCCTGTGTATACTTGAGATCGGACTTTGTGTATTCCAGATCTATTCCGCCGATTATCCGTCCCCACGAGGTGTCGTATCTGTTTCTTTGAAGCAGGCCGACGGTGGCGAGTTTATTGTCGTTTCTCGGAAGGTTGGCGTTCCAGGTAGCTACGTATCGGTTGCGGTTGTAGCGAAGATAGGGAGTGAATGTCATCTCGAGGTTTTCGTAGCTGTAGTTGGTGAACTCACCGCTCACTCTCGCATAGTCGAACTTTCTTTTGACATCTGTCAGCTCGAGCGCCGTAAAGTAGTTTGGATCGTCGCTGGCGGCTGTCGAGCCGTTTTCTATATTTGTATAGTCGTTGAAGCTGTCTGCCTGTTCGGCTTCGGTTTTGCTCGCGTTGAAGATAACCTTCAAGACCGTTTCGTCACTCAACGCAGTATCGTATCTGAAGTTCAGTTCGCCTCTGTCGCTTGTGGTATGGTCTCGCCAGCCGTCTGAATGAAGAAGTTTCGCACTCGCTCTATATCCGCTCTCTTCGCCTGTCGGAGCAGATGTTTCGACAGAAAGAGAGCCGTATCCGTAACTGCCGCCCATGGCACCTATAATCGTTTCCCGCTTTTTTGCCGGAGCGGTCAGTGACTTGACGTTGACGACGGCGGCTACGGCGTCCGAGCCGTATAGTGCGGTACCTGCACCTTTTAGTACCTCTACCGCCGATGCCGATCCGAAGGTGGTGTACGCCAGACCGTTATGGTTGAAAAAGCCTGAAGACTGCACCGGTATGCCGTCTTGCATGAAGAGGTAGTATGGACCGGTATTTATAGGCATCCTGATGGAGGTCATATGGCCGAATATCGACCCTGTCTGTTCTATACGGACTCCGGAAAGAGAGTTTAGAAGATCTTTTTGAAAGATTACCTGATCGAGCTCTATCTCATCTTTTTCCTTGACAGATACACTAAGAGGCTGTTTGATGACAGACTCCTCTTCGCCGGACGCAACTACGCTAACCGGAGCCAGATCGAGCGCATCTCCTTGTGCCAGTAGCGAAGCCGCACAGATACTAAGCAGTGTTGCAGAACGAATCGACATGGTTTACTCCTATGATAACCGTACCATAAAACTGGTCGGAAAAAATTTCAAAAATTATGACAGGTGATTGTTAATTGTGCATTAATTTTATATTAAAGGTTTTCATTATACACTTGCCGAAATATTTTTATCAGTAGCTAAATAGGGTAGAGGCCGCATGCGCGGCTGAAAGAGGATTATTTCTGAATAAATTTGCCGCAACCCTTTTCGGGAGTGCCGCCAAATTTTTTCACTTCTCTCGCGGTGCCGTTTTTGGCTATGACTTGACGTTTGCACTCATCCTTTTTGATGCAGTCTGGATTGTTGCATCCGATATCTTCGGGTACCTGTTGAGCCATTGTCGTTTCCTTTTTTTGTGAAATTATAGTCTAACTGATAAAACATTTCGCTTATGAAGCGGAGAAACTCATACGGCATAAGCTGAAATCTCTATGCGACATTTTGATAGATTTCGATAAATTCAGGGGGTCTGCTTTGTTTTATACGCTCATTCATACTATCCATCTGCTCGCCGCTTTTACCTACGGCGGCTTTTTGTTTGTTGATATACTCTTTTTGACGAAGATGCAAAAGAGCCTTGGAGGAGAAAAGGGTGCAGAGTGCCGCGAGGCTATCATGATACATGTACGCAAGGTGGTACCTTACGCACTCTTCGTGGTCGTAGGTACCGGGATCGTAATGTTTCCGCATGTTTTCGGCAGTGTCGGCGAAGATGGATTGACGAATTTTCAAATGGTACTGCTTCTAAAAGCGTTTTTCGGCCTCTGGCTTGGATTAAGGGGCTTCATGCAGAAGGTTTTCAAAATCAATCCGTGGCTCTTTAAAAGTCACTACTTTCCCTTCACTCTGGTAGTGATCATCATCATTCTCTCTCAGGTTATGTGGGTCGTATAAACAGTGCGCAAGCTCTTTATCCTCAGCGGTGCAGGTTTGAGTGCCGAGAGCGGTATACCTGTGTTTCGCGGCAGCGGCGGAGTCTGGGAAGAGCATGACATAATGCAGGTCTGCTCCATCCAGTATTGGCGGCAAAACAGAGATCTTGTGACCCGTTTCTACGATGAAAGACGAATCGAACTGAAAGATAAAATACCGAATCGTGCCCACTATGCGATAGCGAGACTGCAAAAACGTTTCAAGGGTCGTATCTGGAACATGACCCAAAACGTGGACGATTTGCTGGAGCGGGCCGGTTGCGAAGATGTGATCCATCTGCACGGAACTCTGCGAGATCTCAGGTGTGAATCTTGCGGAAATTGCTGGGATATAGGATACCGTGCCCAAAACGAAGGTGATAGTTGTCCAGCCTGCGGCTCTTTTTCCGTTCGCCACAATGTCGTAATGTTCGGTGAGCCGGCTCCTGCGTACAGGTTTATCAAAAGAGCCATGGACGAGAGTGCTCTCTTCGTTGCGATAGGAACTTCAGGAGAGGTCCTTGATATAGTGATGATAGCCTCGGAGTTTGACCGCTCCATACTGATAGACCCGAATCGTAAAATGTATGTGACTTCGTTCGGTTCCCATGACCGCTATATCGATGAATACTTCGAAATTTTCCTCCAAAAAAAGGCCGGCGAGGCGGCAGAGGAGCTTGAGGAGCTGGTTGCCGCTTTTTTTCAGGCAGAAGATGAAACTTCTCCATCTTCACGGTAGCCGAAACATAGCAAAGACTCTAAAGTACCGCTCTTTCTCCGGCAGGATATCCGGCTCAAAAAGAGCTTGAACTTCAAATCCGAATCTTTGTAAATACGCTCGTCGGTATGATAAAACGGTGAATAGAATCAAGTCCGAGCATGAAGAGAGTTTCGTACCATAATCCGCAAGAGGGAGCCAGTTTCAACCCTATCCGCACAATATATCTGGGCACAATTTTGGCACACTGCCTAAAGCTTGTTAATCAAGTACCGAAAAATGGGGAATCGAAAAGTAGTGGCGGACAGGGAGGGATTCGAACCCTCGGTACCCGCAAAGGTACGCACCCTTAGCAGGGGTGTGGTTTCAGCCAGCTCACCCACCTGTCCGTGAGGTGGATGAAATTATAGCGGCTGGTTCTTAATATACTGCTTAAATAGGAGGCTTATGATTCTATACGGCTTTAAGCTCTTTGGAGTTCATGACACTATCGAGCAGTCTTTGCAATCTTTCGGCAGTCTTGGCGTTCTCTTTTTTGGCCTCTTCGATCTTCTCCTTCAGCCTTACGATCATCTCTACTTTGTCGAGGATTTTCATGAGATCTCCTTTGATAGTTTTATCCGGTTGGGGATTCAACCTGTAGGAAACATTAAGCAAGATCCGTTCCTTGATCCGGTTTGGCATCTATCATAGAGATTTGGATACAATTGCACCATCTTTTATCGGGAGTTATAGATGTTTCAAAAGTACGCTCCGCTCGTATTTGTAATTTTGTTCATGAGTTTTGTCGCCTGGATGATCTGGGGGATGGAGACTGCCGTACCGCAGGGTAACTGGTAGCGCTCGATTCAGAGCGCTTCGATAATCTTCTCAACTGTTTTTGCCGGCTCTTCCGACCTGTAGATGGGACGTCCGACGACTATTATGTCTACACTTTCGCTTTTTGCCGTCGCGATGTCGGCGACTCTTTTCTGGTCGTCACCGGACTCGCCGAAGGGTCTGATCCCTGGAGTCAATGTCAAAAAACTTCGATCCGTTTCATGTTTTATCATCTGCGACTCGTACACGCTGCAAACCACTCCGTCGAGTCCCGCCTGG
Source organism: Campylobacterales bacterium (assembly GCA_027065635.1). Classification (GTDB taxonomy): domain Bacteria; phylum Campylobacterota; class Campylobacteria; order Campylobacterales; family Hydrogenimonadaceae; genus Hydrogenimonas. The sequence continues at coordinate 6,777 of JAMONQ010000118.1, forward strand.
TAGGCCTGAAGTGCGAACTGTTTCGCCCTGGTCTCAATATCTTCGCCGTAAATCTCCTTGAAACTATGGTAATCGAAAGATGTCAATGCGGTAACAGCGAGAACCAGTGGACGACTTTCGTATGAAGAGAGCCTTTGCATCACTGTATACATCGCCTTTTTTCCTGCGCTTGCGTGGATATTGAACATATCGATATCCATCGCGGCTATCTCTTCGGCGGCGTCCGCCATCGTATTTGGAATGTCGTAGAGTTTGAGATCCAGAAAGATTTTGAAGGAGGGGTTTATCTCTTTTAGCTCTCGCAAAAAGGGGTGTTGGTCGCGTATGAAGCTTCTGAAGCCGACTTTTAGCCAGATATCGAAGCGTGATAGCTCTTTGGCGAGTTTTAGGTTTTCACTTTTGGATGGTAGATCCAAAGCTACGCATAGCTGCATTGTGCCGTTCCTGTGACAGTTTTATGGAAATTATAACATCATTCCAGCGGCTGCAGAGCGTAGCGTAGCTTGTGGGTAGTGCCTGCTACTGGAATTTTGAGCATAAAGAGCATTCTATGGGTGAAGTTTTCAGGCGGAAGCTGCACTACCATATAGCCCACCGTTACCTTGTGCGGGTCGAGAGTAGTATTGTTCGGCAGTCTCGTATAGCACAGATCCTCTCTTATCTCTTTGAATATCTCCTTGATGGCCGACTCCGTAGCGAGAAGTTCACTCGTTTTCGTATCTTTGGCTTTTTCGCGGATCACTCCGTACCTGATCAGTTCATCTTTGAATATCGAAGCGTTGAGAATCGGCTTGCATCTGTTGGGTTTTTTGAAATAATCCTCTATCTGATCGACCGGAAGCAGCTTTATGCGGTTTTTGGGGTTGAAAAAAGTGATTTCGTCCCACTTGAGGTCTATCCTTTCGTCTCCCCTGTTTTCGATAGCAATCGCGAGGATGGCGTCCTTGCCCGCCGGAATAGGATTGTTCACGACGACGGCGGAGACTGCGGAGTCTTCCGATACCGAAGAAAAGATCTGTTTTCCTTCGATATAGTGTATATACTCACCTGAAACCGGTTGGGGAACAAGTACCGAAAACATCAGTTTTTCCGCAGAGCCCTCTTTTTCGTAACAGCCTCCGAAAAAGAGAGCGACAAGGAGCAGGGCCATCCATTTTTTCACTTCTTTATCCTGTAACACAGTTTTGAATTTTGGCGACGATGGCCGGATCTTCAAGTGTAGAGATATCCTGTTTTATCTCTTCGCCTTTTGCAATGGCGCGCAAAATGCGTCGCATAACCTTGCCGGAGCGAGTTTTGGGAAGTCCCGGTACCACCTTGATGGTGTCGCATTTTGCAATGTTTCCGATCTCCTTGGCTATCACCTCGTTGATCTCTTTCGCCAGCTCGGCCTCTTCGCCGAAATTATCATCGGCATTTTTCAAAACAATGTAAGCGAAGATACTCTCACCTTTTATCGGATCCGGTTTTCCTACTACGGCCACTTCCGCGACATGCGGGTGCTTCTTGATGGCCGCTTCTACTTCTGCGGTTCCCATACGGTGGCCGCTAACGTTTATGACGTCGTCCACCCGGCCTGTGATGGTGATATAGCCCTCTTCGTCGACTATTGCGCCGTCTCCGCTGAAGTAGACCGGCTTACCATCTTTTTTGGCGTCACCGAAATAGCTCTTTTTGAATCGTTCCGGATCGCCCCAGATCGTTCTGATCATACTTGGCCAGGGTTTGGTAATGCAAAGCAGTCCCTGTTCTCCCGGCGCGGTCGGAGTGCCGTCACGCTCGATCACTTCTGCCATGATGCCGGGCAGAGGGAAAGTGGCGCAGGCCGGCTTTATGGGGGTGGCGCCCGGAAGCGGACTGATCATATGACCGCCGGTCTCCGTCTGCCACCATGTATCCACGATAGCGCAGCGTCCGCCTCCTATCTTTTCATAGTACCATTTCCAGGCCGGCGGATCGATCGGTTCTCCTACGGTGCCGAGCACTTTGAGTGAGCCAAGATCATACTTTTCAGGCTCCTTTTCTCCCATTTTGTGCAATACACGTATCGCTGTGGGAGCGGTGTAGAACTGGTTGATTTTGTACTCTTCCACCATTTTCCACGCCCGCCCAGCGTCTGGATATGTGGGTACCCCTTCGAACATGACAGTGGTTGCACCCATGGCGAGCGGTCCGTAGACGATGTATGTGTGTCCCGTGATCCATCCGATATCGGCTGTACACCAGTAGGTGTCGTTCTCCTTGACGTCGAAGACCCACTCCATCGTCATCTGTGCCCACAGTATATAACCGGCTTGTGAATGCTGTACACCTTTTGGCTTTCCGGTAGAGCCGGAGGTATAA
>JAMONQ010000119.1 GCA_027065635.1 Campylobacterales bacterium
AGCAGGCCGAACTCTTTTTGCGTAGCGCCATGGAGATAGCGATGCTCCAGATAAGCACCCGAGACAGAAGCGCCGGATGTCTTGGCAGTGTTCGGGTAGTTTCACGGGACAGAAAGTTTATAGCCGATATAAACATCACCAGATACTATCTTCTCGAAGGTAGTGCCGATCTAAGTCTGTGCGCCTCTTTGGGGTATCCGATACAGAGTGAAGAGTCGCACGGTATGGTGATGACGGAGGCGGTCGTATACAGCAATCCTTCACATCCGAAGATCGTTCATCCGGTCAGAATCGTAAAAAGGAGTATACAGCGGCCATGAGAAAGGGGTTTACGCTCGTAGAGCTGATCTTCGTCATCGTGATCGTCGGAATAATCGGTGCCGTCGGTACATCCTTGTACAGGCCGGACAGACTCCTCGCCGATACGCGCTTTATCGCATCGAAGATCATGCAGACGAGATATACGGCTATCGGCTATGACCACGGAAACTTCGACGGCTCCTTCATCGCCGATACTACCGGATGTCTGACTCTCGATCGTGCCGGTCTGGAGGATCCGTTTTCGCAGGCGGGAAGGTACACTCTGGGCAAAGGTGTGCAGATCACGGTTTTTGGAATGAGCGGGAACAGGATTTGCTTCGACGAGAAAGGATATCCCCACGACGGGGATTTTTCGGCAGGTTCACTACTGCATCGAAAGGTCGATATTAATGTAAGTCTATCCGGCAAGAGCTACCTGATAACGGTCATGCCTATGAGCGGATATGCTAAAATCATCTATAGATAAAATATTGGGATAGTGATGTCAAAACGGGGTATCTGCTACTGTATCGACGATAAAGAGAGCTTATTGTTCGACGGGGACTCTTTTGAAAGTATCGCCACATCGAAAGCCAAAAGGGAGTATTGTGCGGCCGTGGTGCCTCCCGAGCATATCAGGGCTCACACATTCAAGATTCCGACGCAGACGGACGAGGAGAGACTCGATACTCTCGTGGAGATAACGATGTTCGAGTCCGGGGGACTCGATCTCGAAAAGGAGTATGCCGTCGCCTATGTGAAGCATACGCTCGAATTCGAACCGTCGTGGCTCGTAGAGGCGTTCGCCGTAGAAGAGTCGAAGCTAAAAGAGCTCTTCGGCCCGATAGCGGCAAAAACGTCACATATAGATCTTCTTGCCGTCCCCTATCTTGTATACGAAGCCCTCTACATCTACGAAAAGGCCCGGAAGAGTAGTACCGATCTCTTTTTGTATATAGGCGACAGCGCCTCTTATGCGGTACTCTGCAAAGAGGGGCGCTATATAGCGCACAGAAACCTTGCCTCGCTGGAAGATATGGCGGCCAGGGCGAACGTGAGTGTCGAGGTCGTGAGAGACGCACTTTGCAAGCGAGGCCTCGAAAGCGAGTCGTATGGTCCTGACGAGGCGCTTTTGATACAGACTTTGCAGGAGACTTTTTCCAAAATTGTCGAGCGGGTTGCCCAGACTGTCAACCATAAAAGAGGAGTTTTCGGTATAAAGGGTGTGGATACGCTCTATCTCGATTTCGGTCAGAGCGACATTCCGGGTCTTTGGGAGCTGTTTGACGGCTACGGTTTCGAAGATAGCGCAAAGGAGGTGCTTGTCTGTTGCGAATCGCTGGAGCCCGATATGCAGCATGCAGGTATCGAGGCTCTGTATATACTTGCGGCCAAAGAGAGAGGGCACGAAGTTCCAAATCTGACCGTTTTTGAAAAAGAGCCGGGTTTTTTGCAGACCTATACAGGGCGCTTCGTAGCCGCAGTATCCGCCGCTGCCGTACTGAGCGCCGGATACGCCGCCGTGAAAGAGTTCGAGCTTCAGACTTTACAGGACGAGAGTGCCGTACTGAGCGCCAGACTCGATACGCTGAAGAAGCAGGCCGCACAGCTTCGAAAGGCTCTTGCGAAAGAGAAGGCGGAGCTTGGAAGCGTGCAAAAGAGGCTCGAATCCGGCAGACGCGACATAATGGCCTTCGAAGAGAGTGCCGATGCGGCGCTCCTGATAGAGGAGTCAAAGCTAAAGCGCAGAAAGATGATGGAAGATGCGAATAGGGTTCTTGCCAGATACGCTCTTTTTGCGGCATCAATAGAACAAAACGGCTCCAGGAGTATGGAGGTCGAGATTTTGAGCACCTATGCGGGCCGCGACCGTATAGCGAAGTTCATGAAAGATATGATCGATATGGGGTACGGAAGTGTCGGTACCGAGGCAATACGTCTCGATGACGATCTATACGGCAGCAGGGTGGAGATAGTAAGATGAGGATTCTCGGCGAAACCGAAGAGCAGCTGGCCGGATTCTCTCCCGCAAAGCGTCTGATAGTCACTCTTTTGGCCGCGGTCATGATAGTCTCCGGTATCTGGTACGGATGGATAGAGGAGACTCTCGTAAAGATTGAAGAGACTGCCGCCCGCAACGCTGCGCTTCAGCACCAGATCGCCAGAACCGATCTTCGCATTCTGTCTAAAAAGATCGAGCGGGTGCGCCGCGAGCGTCTATCGCTGCTCGAGAAGGTTCAAAACGACAGGATGGCCGTTAGGTATCTTCGGGCCAGGCTGGAGGATATTTTGAAGATGCGATTCGACCAGGAGAGAACGGCCGATCTGCTTGAAGCCGTTTTGAAAAGATCGACCGAACTCGGCCTCAGACTCGACAAGATCGAGAGTATTGACGATATAAAAGAGCTGACCCCTCTTCTTGAGAGAAAGAGAGTTTTCGAGATCGAAGGTATCGGAGCTTTCGACAGGATCGTCAGGCTGACCCACTATATAGAGAGCCTCGATATGCTCGCAAAGATCGAAAACCTGAAGATATTTCTCGACGAGAGCGGATCGACCGCTTTCAGTATGAAGATATTCGCATATGGAGAGAAACGGTGAAAAAGGTGCTGCTTTGTATCGGTGCACTCTCCTTTTTGTGTACTCTGCACGCGTCGGATAGCGCGGTGGAGAGGATTTTGAAAAAGCTCGAGAGGGTGGAGTCCGTACAGATACCGGCCAAGGTAGGATACAGGATATACGACCCTTTCAAATCGGTCGCTCCGCTGGTAAAAAAGAGTGTACGGCATCGCTCTTTCATGAGAAGATCTTTGCCGAAAGTCACCGCCGTAATGAACGACAGAGCTTTTATCGGCGGCCGGTGGGTAAGAGTCGGCGAGCGGATCGGCGGCTATACGGTAGCAAAGGTAGGAAGCGACGGAGTGGTTTTGAAAAAAGGGCGGACAACGCGTCTTTTGCCGCTATCCGGCAAAAAGAGAATTTTGAAGGTCAAGGACAATCTATAATGGTACGAACGGTAACTGCTTTACTATTTTCGGCGCTGCTTCTGTTTGGTTCGCCCGACTGCAATACCAAGCTCTTCTCCTTCAAGACCGGCGGACAGGGCGGTTCTGTCAAACTCTACGATCTGCTCGAAAATCTTGCCGATACGTGCGAGTTCAGCGTCATGTTCGCGGACAACGAGGTAAAAAAAGTGCTCGATAGACCTCTGGAGATGGTATATATAAGAGATTACGGGCTCGAAGATATGTTTCGCTTCATTTTCGACGAGCACAATATGTTCTATCGATTCGATCCGGATCGGAAGATTTTGACCGTCTCCTATATCGAGACCAAATCCTTTCATATAGACTATGTAAATCTTAGCGAACTGAAAACCGAATCGGTAAAATCGATCACGGTAGGAGCTTCGAGCGGACAGACAGGATACTCCACCTCCGGGTCATACTCCACGTCAGGTACATCATCCTACTCGAGAAGCGGGTACGGATCGTCCGGAGCGGGTGACAATTCCGACTATACGACAATAAAAACGGTAACGGAGTTCAACTTCTGGAGCGACTTCAAAAGGCAGATCGACGCCATCTTGCAGCGTGACGAGGATAGCCATACCGTAAGAAGCAAGGCGCTCATAAACAATGAAGCCGGTATAGTGACGGTCACCGGTACCAAAAGGCAGATTGAGCGGGTAAAGAGATATATAGAGCATGTTATGGGGCGTCTGCACAAGCAGATAATGCTGGAGGCGAGGCTCATAGAGCTCCGGTATGACGACAAAAATACGAGCGGGGTCGACTGGAGTCGCTTTGATCTTTCGCTTAAAGGTGAGGTATCTGATACCTACGAGAGGGGAACCTCCTCCGATACGAAGCGCCCTTTCTACTCTTTCAGCTACAACTTCACTATGGACGGCCTGCTCAACTTTTTGCAATATTACGGTGATGTAAACACCCTTTCGAATCCGAAAATAATGACACTCAACAATCAGCCGGCCGTCATCAACGTAGGAGACCAGATAAACTACAAGTACCAGACCGGTGCTATCACGACCACTACGACCGGAAATCCGGTGGGTACGAATACCTATCAGCTCGGCTCCGTATTCATAGGGCTGACTCTGAATATCGTCCCGGAGGTGACGGACGACGGGTTTATCATACTTCGCGTAAATCCTGTGGTAAGCGAAATGCTTCAGGACAACATCACGGATACGACCGCCTATCAGCCGACGACGGATACGACGGATCAGAGCGTAAGATCCATGCCGCCCGATGTCAAGATAAAGCAGCTTACATCCATCGTGAAGGTCAAAAACGGTCACAAGGTCGTAATAGGAGGGCTCATCAGCAATCGGCGCTACACCAAAAACACGAAAGTTCCGCTTCTTGGCGACATTCCTCTGCTCGGTCGCGCCTTCAGTCACAAAGGAAGCGAGTCGCAAAAGGTGGAGCTCATCATTATCCTCACTCCGAAAATCGTCGACGGAACTTCGTTTCCTACGATAGACGACGCTCTCGGAATGGAGATCAGGTGATGCTCGATTACAAAGAGGCGGCCAGAATATTCGAAGACAGAGTAGATGGTACGGAGTATTTCGACTCGTCAAGCGCGGAGCGTTCGAAAACGATCCTCAAGAGCCTTGCGAGTGAACCGGAAAAAAAGCTGCTTTTTCTTCTCGGAAATCCGGGTGTCGGAAAGAGCCATATGCTTGAAACCATCTCTAAGGAGATGGAGGGTGAGCGGCTAATCGTGCATCTGAAGGAGCCCTATTTCGAGCCCCGCTCTTTTTTGGCTCGCCTTCTGGGCGAGGCGAACGAGTCTGCTGAAGGCGAGATGGAGACGCTAAAAGAGCGTGCCGTCGGTTTCTTCAGTGAAAACGAGCATCTGATAATGATAGACGAGGCCCAGCTTCTTGATGAAAAGTCGCTGGAGTTTTTGCGGATCCTCTCCGACACCAAAGCTTTCAGACTCCTTCTTTCGATGCACAGCAAAGAGGGTGAAGAGATTTTGGCAAAGCCGCACTTCAGGACGAGAAGCCATCGAGTGGTGGAGATGGGGGTCTTGCTGCCGCAGGAGGTCGAGCGCTATATATCGAGCCGCCTGAAAAGAGCCGGACTGGAAGAGATATCGGCAATGTTCACCCGCAAACATTTCAGACTGATACACAGATACACGGAAGGAAACTTCAGAGTCTTGAAGCGGATGATGCAAAGTATGTTCGAGCTGATGCAGCATGCAAAGGAGAACGGACTATCCGACTACTCCAGGCCGTCGAAGTGTATTGTGGATATGGCGGCCATGGATCTGGAGCTGTTGGATGCATAGCCGGTTTGACGCTTTGCTGCGCCGCTGCAAGGCGAGAAAGAGAAAGATTCTGCTTGGGCGCATCGCCCTTTTGTCGGGGCTTTTGTTGTTTGTCGCCGCAGCGGCATACATATCGGGCTCAGGCGTTTCGCTTCTTGGCACAGGTGAAAACAGCGTGGTAAAAGCCCCGCGAGAGGCAGGAGGTACACCGGCTGCGGTGTTGAAAGAGGCTGTAAAAGTCGCCGACAAATCGCAAGAGATTCCAAAGCCGATAGAGTCGAAACCGGATCCGAAACCGAAACCGGAAACTGCCGCTACGGTTGATAGCGGTTTGCAAAAAAGCGAGATGCAGACTCCTGAAAAAGTAGACGCAAAAGTTGCGGTGCGCAAGGTGAAAGAGTCGGCAGTGTCGTCTGAAAAGGAGAATCCGAAGTCGCAGAGAGTGAAGCCGGAAAATGAAAAGAGTGAAACGAAAGAGAGGCGAAAGGTTCTGCTCGAGATCAAGGAAGCGAGCGATTTGAGTGTACTGCTGGAGCAGTATGGTAACTCTCCAAGGTATTCGACCGCTCTCAAGATTGCTGAAATCTACTACGAAAAAGGTGATTTCGAAGATGCTTCGCTCTGGGCGAAAAAGGCCAATATCCTCGATCGTGACGATGAGCGCGCATGGATCATATATGCCGAATCCGAATATGCTCTGGGAAGAGAAGATCGCGCAAAGCGGATACTGAAACTGTTTCTCGAGTACAAGGATTCGGTAAAGGCACGCTCACTTCTTATGACATGGAGCAGGCAATGATCAGGCAGAATGTAAGACTCGGGGATCTTCTGGTCGAAAAGGGGCTTATTTCCGAAGAGCAGCTGATGCATGCTCTACGCCTGCAAAAAGAGAGCGACTTTTCCAAAAAGCTGGGAGAGATACTCGTAGACGAGGGCTTTGTCACCGAGCGAGAGATCGCCGAACAGATTGCGCAGCAGCTTAGACTCGAGTTTGTCGATCTTTACGGTGTGGAGCTCGATTTGAAACTTGTCGAGCAGTTTCCGATACAGGTGCTCAAAAACGCATCCGCAATCCCCTTCGGAGAGGATGAGGAGAGTATATACGTAGCCACTTCCGATCCTCTGAACTACGATGCTCTCGAGATTCTGGAAAGGAGTGTGGTCTCCAAGCCGATCAAGCTCTTTATGGCGATGCGGGGCGAGATACTGCATATCTTCCAGCGTATAGAGATTATACACTCCACCAAGTCGATCGTCGCGGAAGTGAAGAGGGAGATCAAGCAGCAGGGGATCAAGAACGAGAGCGAAGAGAGTGCGGTTTTGAAGCTGATCAGGCTCATAATAAAAGATGCCGTACTGCGGAATGCGAGCGACCTGCATATCGAACCGGATGCGCATGAGGTTTCGATCAGGGCGAGGGTCGACGGTGTGCTCCATGAAACCTTCGTTTTCGATCTCGAAGTCTATACGGCACTCGCATCGAGAATAAAGATCCTCGGAAATCTCGATATATCGGAGAGGCGCAAATCTCAAGACGGCCGCTTTATGCTCATGATCGACAACAAAGAGTATGATTTTCGTCTCTCGGCCACCCCTACTCTTCACGGTGAATCCATAGTCATGAGAATACTCGATCAGCAGAAGGTGCTGATGAAGATGTCCGAACTCGGTTTCGAAGAGGAGAACCTGAAGATATTCAACGATGTTATTCATCAGCCATACGGTATCGTCTTGCTGACCGGGCCCACAGGAAGCGGAAAGACCACCACTCTGTATGCGGCTTTGAACGAGATAAAGAGTATCGAAAACAAAGTGTTGACCATAGAAGATCCGGTAGAGTACCAGCTTCCGCTTATACAGCAGGTGCAGGTGAACGAGAAAATAGGTTTTACATTCGCAAAGGCTCTCAAATCCTTCCTTAGGCAGGATCCGGATATCATAATGGTGGGCGAGATAAGGGACTTCGAGACACTCAGTGCCGCTTCCCAGGCCTCTTTGACCGGGCACCTGGTCTTTTCCACGCTGCATACAAACGATGCCCCAAGCGCCGTAAGCAGGATGGTCCAGATGGGACTGGAACCGTACCTTATCGCCGATGCGCTCATAGCTGTGGTCGCACAGAGACTCGTAAGAAAGATATGTCCGTATTGCAAAACAGAGAGCAGGCCCCATCACGATCTCATAAAAAGGGTATCCGGTTACCTTCCCGAAAATCCGATATTTTTTCGCGGAAAAGGGTGCCCGGAGTGTGAAATGACAGGATATATGGGCAGAACGCTCATAGTGGAGATACTGGTGGTAAAGGAGAGGGTGGCACAGAAGATTTCGGAAGGGGCATCGAGGCTCGAGATATCCAGAACGGCTATCGAAGAGGGGGCTTACCGACCCATGATAGAAGACGGAGTCCGCAAAGCTCTTGCCGGTGTAACTACGCTCGAAGAGGTTCTGAGAGTGACCAGGAGCTAAGATGCGCTATTTCAGGATAGATTATCGGCATGGCAACAGGCGAGAATCGATCACTCTTGAAGCGCACTCGAAGATGGAAGCCGTTACGCAGTTCAGGAGTATGACTCTCGGGGTTATGATCTCCGTCAAGGAGGTGTCCAAACCTCTATCCGCAATAATCGGAAAGTGGATAGAAAGATACCGCTCTCCCGTGAAGGCGAAGCGAGTGGAGCAGGAGCCGTATATAGCTACACTCAGGCAGATAGCCGTAATGCTCGATGCCGGCTTGCCGATCAACCAGTGCATAGAGGAGGCGATAAGATCTACCGACAACGATATGCTCAAAGAGATCTTCGGTTCCGTTTTGACGGATGTCGAGCGGGGGGTCTCACTAAGCGATGCGGTCGAACCTTTCCGTACACAGCTTGGGGCAATCTCTATCTCCATGTTGAGTCTTGGAGAGCAGACCGGAACTCTTTCGGAGTCTATGCTGAAACTTGCCGATATTCTCGAGCAGATTCAGCACAATCGCCGTGAACTGGTGAGAGCGACGAGGTATCCTCTCTTTACGATAGTGGCTATGATACTGGCCTTCGTGGTGGTGATTGTACTGGTGGTTCCGCAGTTTCAGGAGGTTTTTGCCGAGAGCGGAGCGGAGTTGCCCTTTCCGACCATGCTTCTTATCTGGCTGGAACATGCCGTTTCTGCTTACGGCCCCTTTATTGTGGCTGGAGCGGTGTCGCTTAGCGCTCTCTTTTCATATTTGTATAGAAAATATGAAAAAGTGAGACTCGAAGCGGACAGGATGATGCTCAAAGTCTATATCGTCGGTAAA
>JAMONQ010000120.1 GCA_027065635.1 Campylobacterales bacterium
TGTGTGCACATTTTCGCTGGCGGTAAAGGAGAGTCCGCCGAAGGTGAAGGTTTTGGAGAGTGTTCCGTCTCCGCTGCTTCTGTTTTTTGTATATCCGAGCTTTATATTCGGGAGCAGAGGAACAGGGTGCTCTATCTTCGCTCTCATATATATTTCGCTTCTGGTATCGAGGTTTAGATCGTCATCGAGATCGATTCTGTCGGATCCGGTAGGATACTCTATCCAGCCGCTCGGGTCGTGGTTCCAGCCTCCTACGGCTATCTCTCCGCCGATTGTATCGGCTTTGAGCGAGGCGGCAGAGAAGAGAAGCAGTGCTGATGCTGCAATGGAGAGTGATTTCATGATAATCCTTTTTCTGTTACGTAATATCGCTAATATCGACATTTTTAGCGACAATATTATACTGTGACGGGCGACTCTTCGTCGTTTCGTACAAGATCGTTTACGCTTTTAGCCCTCTAAATTGCGATGAGCGCTCCTTTAGCAGTATGGCGAATGCCGCAAATGCTATGACCGACTCTACAAGAAAGAGGTGTTCTCCATATATCTGTCCGGCTACGATCGCTCCGACAAAACCTCCAAGCCCGTATGAGATTCCCAGAAAGAACTGCTGAGCCAGAGCCTTTTGCCTGTAGAGTAAAAAAAGAAGAGTGATAGCGGTGCTGTGGTAGAGTGCGAAACTAAGTGCATGCAGGCTCTGGGCGAAAAACGTCATCGGCAAAGAGTCGGGATACAGCCACAGCAGAAGCCACCGGATCGCTGTAGCAAAGATGGTTATACGCAGTATCACGAGTAGATTTTTGTGAAGCAGCGGGCCCTGAAAGTAGAGCATTACGATTTCACACAATACACCGAAACTCCAGAGCCAGCTTGTCATCTCCAGGCTTATGCCGTGGGATGTTTCGTATATGGTGAAGAAGTTGTAAAATCCGCCGAAGCTTACCTGCATCAAGAAAAAGCCGAGCCAAAGCGGCCAGTATTTCAAAACCGAGAATCCTTCACCGCTATCTCTTCTTCTCTCTTTCGTTTCACGCTCGCTTCCCCATACTACAGCTGCACCGCTAAGTGCGGTCAATATCGTAGTGGCCGCCAGATAGTGCAGCGCATCCATCGGAGTCTGGAGTACTTTGCCCAGCCATAGAGCGATCAGCATGAAGCCGATCGAGCCAAAGAGTCTGGCGCGTCCGTAGACTTTTCTTTGCAGTACCTCGAGTGCATGAGCCTCAATATAGGGAAGCGAGACGCTAATAGCGGCGCCAAAAAGCAGGTTGACAGCAAGCAGCAGCCAAAAGTGCGGCAGAGCCGGATAGAAAAGAAGCACGCTGAAAGAGAGTATCAACAAGGATAGAAGAAAGCTTCTTCTATCGAGATTTATATGTTTTAGAAAGAAAAAGGGGACTATGAACCTCATCAGCGGAGCAGCCGACAGCAGCACACCGATCTGACCGCTGCCGTAGCCCGCCATCTGGAGCGCCTTGGGAAAAAATATCACATAGACGCCGATGATGGCAAAATAGAAGAGATAAAAAGCCGAGATTCGCCAGAATACGGCGTTTGCGACGCTTATGGTCTGTGGATTATGCATGTGCCAGATACGATATCCTGCAGAGCCTCTTTGTTCTTCATGATAAAAGGAAGTATGAGCCCTATGCCCGAAAGGATCGCGGTCTGCATCATAATGTATCTCAAAGCGGACTTGATCCAGCCGGGCTTTTCCCCTTCGCTTTGCGGATCGACAAGATACAGGTCGTATGCTTTCATACCCGGAGTCTGGGCTTTGAATCTCCACAGGAGAACGACGATAGACATATGGATAGCCACTATGTAGAGCCACCCCTCTCCAAGATGTTCTCTAAAGCCCTCTCTGCTCCCCATGACCATATAGACTATGATATAAAGAATCGGCATGGTGATCATGAAAGTGTCGGTCAAAAAAGCTTTCAGGCGCAGTGTAATCGGTGCGCATCTATACTCCGGGATCGATGAAGTATCGGACGTTGCGCCATCTTTGCCGGCGGTTCGGGACTCTGCCTTGCCCTGTTTCACTTTGCGCCAGCGGCTCACTGAAACTCCCCGGAAGGTAAAAGGTGATAGGTGATAGGCAAAAAGAAAGGATGCCGCTTCGCGGCTTTTGTTGCATAGGCATATCGACAACTCTTCATACTTTTTACCCCAAACATTTTCTAATTCCCCCGGCTGCCCGGTTTGATCGCTTCGCTTCCGCTTTTGCAAAGCGGGCACTCGTCGGGAGAGTACATCTCAAAATCGAAATCGGCCAGTGCGAAAAGCGGCAGGTTTTTGGGAAGTTTGCAGTTCGGTTTGCGCCCAAGATCGCTACCTTCTCTTTTGCAAAAACCGCGATTGGCCAGTGCGGCGAAGCCGACCACCCGGGCGCCGAGGCGCTCCACTTCGGCCGCCGCCTCCATCGCGGAGCCTCCGGTGGTGATGATATCTTCGCATATGAGAATCTTTTCGCCCGGCTCGACCGTAAAGCCTCTGCGAAGTGTCATTTTCCCATCTACCCGCTCTGTGAATATGTAGCGGCACTCAAGCGCCGATGCGAGTGCGAATCCGGCGATAAGCCCTCCGATTGCCGGAGAGCAGATCGTATCGACATCGAGTCCGGACTCTCTGATCTGTTTGGCCAGCTCTTTGGCCAAAATTGCAGCCGTCTTCGGGTCTTCGAGTACTTTGGCCGACTGCAGGTAGTATTCGGAGTGGTTTCCGCTGCTGAGTTTGAAATGGCCGTGCAGCAGGGCGTCGGCATCCATATAGATCTGTTTGATATCCACGATCAGACCTTCAGGACTTCGGCCTCTTTCTCTTTTACCAGATCGTCCACTTTTTTGACAAATTCGTCGGTTATCTTTTGGATCTGGTCATGGCCTCTTTTCTCTTCATCTTCCGTGATGACTTTATCTTTGCCCAGTTTTTTTATCTTGTCGTTGGCATCCCTTCTAATGTTTCGGATTGCCACTTTTGCCTTCTCTCCCATCGCCTTGGCCTGTTTGGCGCTCTCCTGGCGCTGCTCTACGGTCATTGGCGGGAAAAAGAGTTTGATGGTTTCGCCGTCGTTGTTGGGGTTCACTCCGATATTTGCCTGCTGGATGGCATGCTCTATCTCCGTCAACAGGTTCTTCTCCCACGGGCTGATGGTGATGGTCTGTGCATCCGTGGCTATGACGCTTCCTACCTGGTTAAGCGGTGTCGGCGTGCCGTAGTAGTCCACCTTGATATTGTCGACGATATGGGTCGAGACACGGCCTGTTCTGATAGTCGAGAAATCCTTTTTCAGTACCTCTATGCTCTTTTGCATATGTTCTCTTGCATAATCGTAGACTTCGTTCAGCTCTTCCATACTCTTCGCTCCTTATGGTTTTACAAGAATCTTCGTCGATATTCTATCTTTTTCAAGCTTTAAAATTAGACGGCTCCGTCGATTTTTCAGCGGCAGATCGAGTCCGGTCTCGACTCTTCTCTCTTTTACCTCTACCTTTTTCCAGCCGTAACCGGTCAGATAGAGCCATCCTGTGGCGGCGTCGCTATCGACTTCTACTACCACCTTTTCGACGATCCCGTTTGCGGGCCACGCTACCGGTATCCGCCATGTCGCGGGCAGGTAGCGATAGCGCAGCTTGCTCTTTAGATCCGGATCGCCTGTAAGCGCTATGCGGTCGAGGTCGAAGCGATCGGAGTTTTCGGAGACGGCACCGACATTCTGGTTGCAGATCGCATCGAAGCCGAAAGATTCGGCGATCTTTTTGACCGTATCGTCATACTCTCCGTAGGGATAGGCGAAATATTTCGGTGAAAATCCCAGTCGTTCGCGCATCAGTTCGAGTCCCCTGGCGAAGTCCTTTTCAAGATAGGCTTCGCTTTTGGAGACCATATGGGGATGCGTATGTGAGTGAAAGCCGATTTCGCCGTACTTCATGGCTTCTTTGATCTGCTCCCAGCTCATATAGTCGCCGTACCCCTCTTCGGTCGCTTTTGTGTAGACAAACAGAGTGAAAGGGTAGCCAAACTCCCTGAATATCGGCAGGCCGTTTTCGTAGAAACTTTTGTAGCCGTCGTCTATAGTGAGTACGATCCAGTTGTCCGGCAGGGTTTCCCTCTTTTTGAGCGCATCGACCAGACGGCTTAGAGGCACCACTTCGTAGCCGTTTTTCCTGAAATATTCGAACTGCTTTTTCAAAACATCTATGGAAGTGTCGGTGGATGGGTGGCGGGTATCGCCGAAACGGTGGTATACGAAGATGTGAGCATCGGCCAGTAGGGTCGCGGCCAGGAGCCACAGCCCCGCGAGCAGGCGCATTACTCTTGGGCCGGGGCCTGCGGAGCGGCGGGAGCCGACGGTGCCGCCGGAGAGGAAGGCAGCACCGGAGCCGACGGAACGGCACTATCTGTTTTTATCGTATCGACGACAGACTCGTTGTGGCTTTTGTTGTAGAGATACCCGAGTGCGATAGTGTTGAAAACGAAAAGCAGGCCTACCGTGAAGGTGGCCTTTACCAGAAAGCCTGCGGGCCCTTTGGCTCCGAAGACCGACTCGTTCGAGCCGCTATAGGCGCCAAGACCGATGGAGGAGCTCTTTTGCAGCAGGACAAGTACCGTCAAAACAAGTGTCAAAACAATCTGTGTAGCAAATAGAATAGTTACCATTTCATGAAATCCTTAAGTAGTCCCGTGCCGAAGCATGCGGCGGTATCCGGTTCGTCAAAACTCTACCGAACTCCACATACACTGCGAAACTCGATAAAACTTCGCTGCGGCTGAAAGCATGCCGCTTCAGCAAAACCTATTGCAAGTTTTGGGATAATTAGCGCGCTATTATATCCAAATCGAAAGTCAATATGCAACACCTAAAAGAGTTTAGCCGCTTTGCCGAGCATTACGGCCGCTACAGCCTCGTGCAGCAGCGGGTCGCAAAAGCCCTGGCCGATCGTATCGGACCGTATGGGCGCATAGTCGATATCGGGTGCGGCGGCGGCGCATTCTTCAAAGCATATAAACATCCGTTCATATCGTACTTCGCGGTAGATCTTTCACCGCGGATGCTGCAGCTGCATCCAGACGGTGACGGTGTTCGTAAAATCGTAGGCAATTTCGACGACCCTGAACTCTATGAATATCTAAGGAGTCTCGATTTCGATATTCTGGTCTCTTCATCCGCTCTTCAGTGGAGCGGCGATCTCGCTCTCACACTCTCTCGTATCGCCTCTTTGAAAAAACCGACGGCTCTTGCAATCTTTACTTCCGGTACATTCGCTACACTGCATGCGGTAGCGGGTACCTCCTCCCCGATCAGGAGCAAGGAGGAGACGATAGATGCTATTCGCTCCAGTTTTGACGCGAAGATCGAAACTCTTCTCTACAGGCTCTACTTCAGGGATACGCTGTCTATGCTGCGATATATCAAGCGCAGCGGTGTAAGCGGAGGTCAAAAGAGGCTGACCTACAATCAGACCAGAAGAGTACTCAAGGAGTACCCCCTCTCATACCTGGAGTTTGAAATAGTATCGGCTCTTGCGCTATAAAGCGGATGCGGCGCTTTTTTCTCAAAGGGTTTTGTCGCGGGCTCGATAGTAGCTTTCAAACTCGTCGGCCGGCATCGGTCTGGCAAGAATATACCCTTGTATCGTATCGCAGCCGGCTGATTTCAGGAACTCTATCTGCTCTTTTGTCTCCACACCCTCGGCAATAGTCCGTTTGCCGAGATTTTTACCGAGCGATATTATCGCTTCTGTTATCGCCGCATCCTCTTCATCGTCGGGCAGGTTTTTGATAAATGCCCTGTCGATCTTCAGTGCGTAGACCGGAAGTTTTTTCAGATAGAGAAGGGAGGAGTATCCCGTACCGAAATCGTCGATTGCGGAGAGGATACCTTTGGCGCGCAGGCGTTCGAGCCCGCTTTGAACCGCTTCGAGGTTTTCCATGATCAGCGACTCCGTGATTTCGACGCGCAGGAGCGACGGATCGATTCCGGACCGATCGACTGTTTGCAGCAGAGTATCGAAAAAGTCGACATTTCTTGTGATCTGTTTGGTAGAAATATTTATGGCGACCGTTACGGAGATCCTTATATCGCGTTTTTGCCACTCTTGGATCTGGCGGCAAGCCTCTTCGATCACCCACTGCCCTACCGCCTCTATCAGGTATGACTCTTCGAGGGTAGGTATGAATTCCGCCGGAGATACGAGACCGCGCGAGGGGTGGTGCCACCGTATAAGCGCTTCCGCTCCGGTGATCTGCATGCTGTTCAAATCAACCTGCGGCTGATAGTAGAGCTCGAACTCTCCGTTGTGCAGAGCTTTGGTCAGTTCGTTTTGAAGTCTTACTTTGGACTGGATGGTGTTGTTGATGCTTTCGGAGTAGAAGATGAAGGTGTTTCCGCCCTGCTTTTTTGCACGATTCAGCGCCGCTTGCGCCGCACTTTGCAGATCGTCGCAGCCGTAAGCGTCTTTCGGGAAAAGGGCCGTACCGATACTGAAGGTGATATATAGCTCCTCTTCGTCTATGGTTATCGGTATTCGGGAGATCCTGTTTATATCTTTTACCAGAGAGAGGATCTCCTCTTCGCTTCTGATATCGAAGAAGATCAGCGCAAACTCGTCGCTGTCGTAGCGGGAGAGCAGATCCTGCGGCCGGATAAGGCGTTTGAGGTACTCCGCAGTCTCCTTGATCACCTTGTCGCCGAACCCGAATCCGAATGTCTCGTTGATCTGCTTGAGATTGTCGATATCGACCAGAACTACCGCAAATGCCTCTTTTTGAAAGTTGCCGCTGTATACGGCCATATCGAGACGCTCTTTGAAGAGGTGTCGGTTTGGAAGGCGTGTTAAAAGATCGAAGTTGGTCAAAAACTTCAGTCGCTCTCTGTTTTCTATCGTCGTTATGGCGAAGGAGATGTCGCTGGCTATCTCTTTGAAGAGCCTTATCTCTTCCGGGCTGAAAGCGCTCTCTTCGCCCGAAAAGATCTTCAGGATCGCCCTGAGCTCCTCTCCGCTGTGAATGGGTATTCCTACATGCTCTCTTTCGTGGTAGATCGGTATGGTGAGCTTTTCGTGCTGGAATTTCCCCTCTTTCGTTTCGGTCGTAGTGATATGACCTTCGGATTTTAGCTTTTTTACGACTTCGGAGATATCGGCCCCTTCGCTCTTCTTGAGCTTATGTTCGATATTTTTGTAAAAGAGGGCGGTCTCGAAGTAGGCGACCGGGTTTATTCTGCTCTCCTCGTCTACTTCTGCGATCCAGGCAAACTTGAATCCGCCCTCTTCGACTATGATTCGGCAGATCTCCTTGTATAGACTCTTTTTGTTGTGGGAGCGTATGATGAGTTCGTTTACCGCACTAAGTACCCGGTAGAGGCGATTTAGACGGACAAGCTTCTTCTGTATCGATAGACGGTCTTTTATATCGCGAACGATTTTTACTATATAGCTCTCTTCGTCCAGGTCGAATCGGGCGTATGTGGCTTCGACAGGCTGGTACTCTCCGCTCTCTTCGTTTACGATATATATCTCCGGTATCAATCCCGAGTGTTCGCTCTTTGTTCTGGATATCTCTTTTTCTATAAGCTTTCCAAACTCCGGCGGATGGAGTGTAAACAGCGATTTTCCGAGCAGCTCTTTACGGTTCTTGCCGCTCATGTGTTCGATACATCGGTTGACCTCCACTATTTCGAGGCTGTCGGCATCGATGACCACAACGCCGTCGCGCATCGAGTCTATTATCGTGCTGTATTTTTGAAAGAGTCTTCTGAATCTGTTTTTATCTTCGTGAAAATAGGTCTCCATAAAGAGACTCGTATCGAACAGCAGCAGCTTGTTCAGCGCTATGGAGGCTTGAAGCGTTTCATCGCTGAGCATCGGAGCGGCCGCTTTCAGCAAGGCGGTATACCATGAGGAGAAGGCGGCTACGAAAAGATGCGGAGTAATCGACGCGTGATAGAACAGATAGCCGATCTCTACACGGTTCTGGGCGTATGAAAGGTCGTAGCTTCCTTTTAGCATCTCCAGAAAATAGGTATCCAGAATCTTTTCGATTTTCGGCTCCAGCAGCTCGTACTGCCCGCTTGGGAGTCTGTTTTCGAGGACCTCCATAAAAAGGGGTTCCACCCTCTCTTTTATGCGGTCGTATCCGTCAAGAATCTTTGATAGTATCTTTATCTCTTCTTGTGAAATCTGCAGCGCCGAAAGCCGACTGTTCAACTCTTTCGTATCTATTTTCAACTCTTTCATCAGCACAATATCTCCCTGATCATGATCGCAACGTGTTAGATCGTTTAAGGCTTTATTACTATTCTATCAAATTTGTATAATTCAACTCTACCTAAGTAGCAAAACGGGGCCCGGTTTTCTCTCTTTGCAGCGACCGGGAGCTTTTGCTTGGATCGGAAAGTAGCGTATGAAAACCTGAGCGCCTTTTACGGTATAGCGGTCTTTGCCGTAAGGTTTTTTTAGCGAGAGAATGTAGTCGCGGCCATACTCCCAGCGCCTGGGAAGAAAGAGTGCGCCGTCCGTGTCGTCCAGATTCTCGTCGTCATCTATCGCCACCCCTTCGCCGGTATAGCGTACCCAAAGTACAAGTGAGCTGTACCCGCTTTTGAGCTCTATTCGCTTTCTCTCTCCCCTCGCAAGTAGCATGGATACCGGTCTGTATTTTTCGCACTTTTTGTATATCGTTACACAGCCGCCGGAGATGTTTACCCGGACTATATCGCCAAAACCTGCATCGGCGTAGAGGTTTGAGAGCCGCTCTTCTTTGAGCCGCTCCGCTTCGAGCGCCTTCATTCTCTCTTCATGGCGCAGGCGCACTCTAAGCTCTCT
>JAMONQ010000121.1 GCA_027065635.1 Campylobacterales bacterium
ATCCCGGAATCGAATATCTGATAGGACACTACGAATATACCCGCTTTGAAAAGAGTAACCTGTGGCTCGAAAAAGATCCCGGCTACAGGACCGTAAAAAAAGATCCCGGTGAGCGCTTCATGAAGTCGCTAAGGTCCGCATTTTCACAGCTGAAGTGTGAGCCGTGATTTCATCGGGGATCATTTATCTGCTCACTATCGCCGCGATTGCCGGAGTTTTCGGTATAGCGGAACGTTATGAGAGAACGAGCCGCTACTTCATCTATCTGCCGGCCATAGTTCTTGTCTATCTTTTTGCGATGGTCGCGGCTCAGGGCGGAGTGTGGCAAAAGAGCGAAGAGATTGAAAACGTTTATACGACAGCGAGAAACAACATTTTGCCGGCGATGCTCTTTTTGATGCTTTTGCAGCTCGATCTTTCACGCTTCGTCGGACTCGGCAGATCCATGCTGATCGCCTATGTCGCGGCTACCCTCTCTATCGCTGTCGCGTTTGCCGCTGTTTTTGCGATTTTTGGCTTCGGTGAAACGGAGGCGGGACTCTTCGGAGCCCTTTGCGGAAGCTGGATGGGCGGTACCGCCAATATGCTGGCCGTGGGCGGCGCCCTCGGCGTAGACGAGGTACAGATGGGATATGCACTCGTCGTTGATGCCGTATGCTATACCTTCTGGGTCGTTTTTCTGCTATCTATCGTCCGGTTCGCACCACGTTTTTCCAGCTGGAGCGGAGCGGCGGTATCGAGCAGCGAAGTCGCCGGTGAGATAGGGTGCTCTTGTACTATCGGGCCAAAACGCTACTGGCTGCTGCTTGGAAGCGCTTTTTTTGTAGCGCTGCTTTCACAGACCATCGCGAACCATTTAGGCGGTCTCGGCACTACCGCGTGGACGGTTTTGATAGCTACCGTTTTGGGAATCGTCGGCTCCTTCATGCCCCTTTCCAGAATCAACGGATCCGCGGAACTCGCTTCGACGATGCTGCTGCTTCTTGTGGCACTCATAGGATCCAGAGCCGACTTTTCGGACTTTGGATCCGTGCCGCTCTATGTGGCTGCCGGATTTTCCATTTTGTCGATTCATGCACTTTTGCTCGTGGCGGCAGCCAAACTCTTCAGGCTCGATCTCTTCAGTATAGCGGTGGCGTCGCTGGCGAATATCGGAGGAGTGGCTTCCGCGCCGGTATTGGCGGCGGCCTACGACAGGGCTCTTGTCGGGATAGCGGTTTTGATGGCTGTTGTCGGCTATCTGGTAGGAACGTTCGGAGGCCTTGGGGTGGGCTATCTTCTTCGGTGGCTTTGTGAATGAGAAGAGTATGGGTGTCAAAATAGTATCTTTCAGGATATCGAAAGTCGCCATACCGCTTGCAAAACCTTTCGTAACGGCGCTTCGCAGAGTGGAAGCGGTAGAGGCGGCCGCCATAGAACTGTATGACGTTTCCGCTCTTTGCGGCATCGGCGAAGCTCCCGGAAGCTTCGCCGTCACCGGGGAGACATTGGAGAGTATCGTGCGGACGATTGAAGAAAAGATCATGCCTCTATTGCTCTATCGGGACTTTCTTTCGCTGCAAGAGGCTCTGGAGGTTCTGTTTGGGTGTTGCGAGGGGAGCGGAAGCGCGAAAGCCGCAGTAGATATGGCTCTGCACGATTTGTGGTCAAAGCGTGTCGGTATAGACTCGATTCCATATCTCGCAGCAGAAGAGGTGGAGCTGGCAACCGATGTTACCATCAGTCTCGACAGGCCCGAGGTGATGGCTATGGATGCGCGCAAGGCGGTACAATGCGGATACGATATCCTGAAGGTGAAGGTAGGCGGCGGTGACGGACTCGATATTTTGAGGGTCGAGGCGGTAAGAGAGGCCGCCCCTTCGGCAAAAGTGCTGGTCGATGCGAATCAGGCGTGGAGCGAAGAGGAGGCCATGAGAGTAATCGAGGCGATCTCGCCGTTTGGCATAGAGCTTGTAGAACAGCCTGTTTTAGCCGATGAGATGGAGGGTATGCGGCGAATTACGAAATCGAGTGAAATCCCGATTCTTGCGGATGAGAGCATATTCACGCTCGATGACGCCGTGCGGGTGATCGAGGGCGGGTGTGCAGATATGGTGAATGTCAAAGTGATGAAGTGCGGCGGTCTTTTCAAGGCGGCGGAGATCCTCTCGTGGTGTGAAGAGAACCGGATAGGCTGTATGATAGGGTCGATGCTGGAGTCTCCGCGAAGTATCGCGGCCGCGATGAGGCTTGCCGGACGATATGATAGTGTAGTCCGCTATATCGATCTGGATAGCCCGCTTCTTTACGAAAAACTGCCCGAATCGGCTCCGATGACGATATGGAAGAACCGCTTGAAACTGAAATCCCGGCAGGTCAAAAGGTCGCTACCGCCCATTCGGTTATGAAATATCCTCCGACAAGAAGCCATACGAACATCAAGAGGGCCAGAAGTATCGGCTTGATACCGGCCTGCTTGAACTTGGCGGCATTGGTCTCCATGCCGAGTGCGGTCATCGCCATAGTCAGCATGAAGGTATCTATCTCGTTTATATCGGCTACGACGGTTTCGGGTATGATATGCAGCGAGTTGATGCCGCTCATGACTACAAACCATACGGCGAACCATGGAATCACGAGCTTCACTTTTCCGGCTTCGGCGCCGCTCTTTCTCGCCGCGGACGAGATTATGATTCCCAAAATTATCAGTACCGGGGCTATCATCATGACCCGTGTCATCTTTACGATTATCGCATCGTCCGCCGCTATACCGCCGACCGCATCGCCGGCTGCGACGACCTGTGCCACCTCATGGACCGTCCCTCCGACATAGATGCCGTAGGCGGCCGGATCCATATCGAGGATTCCGCTTTTGTAGAGCATGGGGTACAAAAACATCGAAATGGTTCCAAAGAGCACTACCGTTCCGACCGCTACGGCGCTTTTGTGCGGTTCCGCTTTCAGGACCGGCTCTGTAGCCAGCACGGCAGCTGCGCCGCATATCGAGCTTCCTGCCGCCGTGAGCACCGAGGTATCGCGATCGAGCCTGAACAGTTTCATCCCCGCCCAGCTGCCAAGAAGAATAGTGGTGGTGAGCATGACGACGGAGACCACCAGCCCCGCGGTACCTACCTCCATGATCTGCTGGAAGGTGATGCGAAAGCCGTAGAATATGATAGCGAGTCTTAGTAGCTGTTTTGCCGAAAACACTATGCCCGGCACCCACTCTTTTGGAAGCTGGTTGCGCAGTGTGTTGGCGTAGAACATGCCGAGTATGATACCTATGATCAGAGGGCTTATCGCCAACTGCTTTATAAAACCTATTTGTGAAATCTGAATCGCGGCTACGGCGAAAAGCGCCACGAAAAGGATACCGTTTAGCGTATAGCGAATATTCTCTTTTGAAAAAGCCATGAGTCTCCTTTTTTGGTATCTGGTAGCGAAACTGAAGTATAACCTTAAATCGTCATTTTAGTATAAAAAAAACAATAAGTAAAATAAAATAGATATGATACAATGATAAAATTCATTGAGAATTGAGGGGGCTGTCGTGAAAATTTCTATTCGTCAGATGGAGATATTTCTTGAAGTGGCGCAGGTCGGGCATCTGACTAAAGTGGCCCAAAAGCTTGGGCTTAGCCAGTCAGCCGTCTCCATGTCCATAAAAGAGCTCGAAAACATAATAGGATACAAGCTTTTCGACCGTATAAACAAGAAACTCGTACTGAATGAAAAGGGACGGGCTTTTGCCGAGGCTATCGCGCCTCTTGTTTCCAAACTCGAAGATATCGAAGAGGAGTTTAAAAACGACGAGAACAGCGGAGAGCTTCTCGTGGGTGTCAGCACCACGATAGCCGACTACCTGATCCCTCCTATCATTTGCGACTACATGAAGTCGTTTCCCAATGTCAAAATCAAGCTAAAAGTCGGAAACACTCGTGACATCGTGCATATGATAGAGGCAGGTAGCGTGGATATCGGGTTTGTAGAGGGAAATGTCGACTCCACGGCGATCAAGCAGGAGATAGTCGGTCTGGACGAGCTTGTAGTCGTCACCGGAAACAAGAAGTTTGCCGAAAACGAAGAGGGGTACTATATCGATACGCTGCTCGACAAACCCTGGATATTGCGTGAAGAGGGCTCGGGTACCCGTGAAGTATTCCTGACCCATCTTGGCGAGCTCTCCGCGCAGGTAAACCTTTTTATGGAGCTTGGACATCCGGAATCCATAAAGAATATGTTGATTCAAAGCGGCAGCTGTTTTAGCTGTCTGCCGCGAGTCAGTGTCATGAAGGAGCTCGAGCGCGAAGAGCTTTTCGAGGTGAAGATCAAAAAGATGAGGTTCGAACGCCACTTCCTTCTGATCTACCATAAGGACAAGTACAAAACGACCCTTCTGAATAAATTTATCTACTTCGTCAGGATGCAGTTAGGAAAGATTCTTCAGCGCTGAGGCGTACTCTTCCGGACGATTTATATTGAAAAACGGATCGTCGAAGGGAAAGTCGACATAACGGGTATTTGCCGCTTCGAGGATATCCATGAGGCGGTATTTGCCCTCTTCGGCACTCTTTTGAATATATGGGAGAATGGAGCGGTTGTATATTGCGCACATGGGATGGACGCCTCCCGGAGTCTTTGCCACGACCGCATCCAGGGTTCTGTTTTTCGCCGCGTCTGTCAGACGGGAGATCTCTTCGACCCCTACAAAAGGGATATCAACACCGAGCACAAACGCCATATCCTCCTCAAGCACATCGAATATCCGCAAGAGTCCGGCGGTCGGAGCGTAGATCTTTTTGTCCGGATCGTCCAGGATCATGGGAGCTTCGAACGGAAACTTCTCCTGTTTGGTGCTTAGGTATACTCTTTTAAAATGCGGTTTCAGGCGCCGGTATTGAAACTCGGCAAGTGTCGAAAAGCCGCAAAACGGCAGTAGAGACTTGTCCCTTCCCATGCGGGAGCTTTTGCCGCCGGCGAATATTACGCACGGAATATCGAAGCGTTTCATGATCAGAGATTCAGTACCGCATTGAGAGCCGATTCGAAAGGAGCCTCTTTTAGCTCGTAGGCTTCGATCAGTTCATACGCCTTCTTGATTTGGGCATCCTCCATTTTGCCGTCCGTGCCGGCAACGGTTTTTGCGACATGTAGATATTTCGCTCCTTTGAGAGTCTCTTCGTCTGCCGCATCTTCCGGGGCATCAGCGAATCTGACAAGATGCACAAGATCCGAAGAGAAGTGCCATTTGTGAAAGAGTGTGGCGGCGACATCGCAGCTTCTGCTTCCGCACAACTCCTTTTCGGCAGCCTCTTTGCCGCTATTTTGAAGCAGCTCTTTGAATCTCTCTTCGAGTCCCCGTTTTTGCAGGTAGTGGCTGATCACAACCTCTCCGATATCCGAAAGAAAAGCCGCCAGCCCCACCGTACCCAGAAGCGATCTGTCCTCTTTTGCCAGCCAGCGGTTGATCAGGGCGCTGACCACCTCGACCCGTTTTGCATAATCGGCCGCACCTATTCCGTACGGGGAGACATCGATGGGAACCGCGGAGGTAGCCGCCAGATGGATAGCGAAGTTTCGTACCGTCTCTTTGCCAAGAAGCGATACCGCCTGCTGGATCGTCGTCACTTCACGGCTCAGGCCGTATAGGGGGGAGTTTGCCAGTTTGAGGATATTCGCCGTCATGGCCGGATCGCTCTCTATAGCCTTGGCCATCTGGGCCACCGAACTCTCCTTATCCGCATACAGCTGTTCGATAGCTCCTATCGACTCGGGCAGCATCGGAATATGTTCGATCTCTTCTATGAGCTCTTTTCGCATTGTCATACCTTTGTTCTTGTTTGTTTTTGGCTGTAAATGTAGTATCGGACGGGACGCGATTTTTTTGAGCCCAAAGAAGATCGGCGGGCGCCTTTATGCACTCGCGCCGCAACGAGAGTGCAAAGCGCCCGAAGAGATTGTGGTTATATCTCTCGCGGATCGGCTATCTTTCCGGCGATAGCGGAAGCGGCAGCCACCGCCGAATTTGCCAGATAAATTTCGCTGCTTCTTGCGCCCATGCGGCCCACGAAGTTTCTGTTTGTAGTGCTGATACAGCGTTCGTTGTCTCCGAGTATCCCCATATATCCGCCCAGGCATGCGCCGCATGTGGGATTGGATACGACTGCGCCGGCATCTATGAGAGTATCGATATATCCGGCTTTCTCGGCAGCTTTTAGAATCTTTTGCGTAGCCGGAGTGACTATCATTCTCGTGTGGCGTGCGACACGCTTGCCCTTGACGATCTGTGCGGCTATTTTTATATCTCCGAGCCGTCCGTTGGTGCAGCTACCGATAAAGACCTGGTCCACTTTCAGGTCGTCTGCTACCGCGGTGCTTACAGGCTTGCCGTTGCTCGGCAGATGCGGATAGGCGATGACCGGTTCGAGCCTGGAGACGTCTATCTCTATGACTTTGCAGTATCGGGCATCTTCGTCGGAGTAGTGGAACTTCGGTTCGCGCGCAAGGTCTTTATCTTTCAAAAACTCTTTCGTGATTTCGTCACATGCGATTATGCCGCTTTTCGCTCCGGCTTCTATCGCCATGTTGCAGAGACTGAAGCGGTCGTCCATATCGAGATACTCTATGGTGTCACCGGTGAACTCGAGCGCTTTGTAGAGTGCTCCGTCCACTCCTATCATACGGATAAGCTCGAGAATCAGATCCTTTCCGTAGATATGTTCGCCCGGTTTTCCGCTGAATACTACCTTGATGGTCTCAGGAACCTTGAACCAGTTTTCGCCGGTTATCATGGCGAAAGCGAGATCCGTAGAACCCATTCCCGTACTGAAAGCTCCAAGTGCACCGTGGGTGCATGTGTGGCTGTCGGCACCGATAATCACGTCGCCTGGTACTACAAGCCCCTTCTCCGGAAGCAGCGCGTGCTCGATACCCATGTCCTTCTCGTCGAAGAAGTGTTTGAGATCGTGCTTGTATGCGAACTCGCGGCTTATCTTTGCCTGATTGGCGCTGGCGATATCCTTGGCCGGTATGAAGTGGTCCATCACTATGCAAAAACCGTCCGGGTTCGCCAGTCTGGTCGCTCCGCTCTCTTCGAAAGCACGTATCGAAATCGGTGTCGTGATATCGTTGCCTATTACCATATCGATCGGGCAGCGGACTATCTCCCCCGCCGAAACCTCACGGCCGGCATGTTCACTGAAAATCTTTTCGGTAATGGTCTGTCCCATGAAAATCCTTCCGGTTGCTTGATTGGGGCGATTATATCCAAAGGGTGCAAATTATCTGCTAAAATGGAGTATCTTTTTATGTTTTGTAAATATTCAAGATCAATTTTTTACAGGTAGTTTCAAATGAGATATTATGAGTTGAAGGCGGTAGCGGAGTATCTGAAGAGGTATAAAAAAATCAGATCGGCGGGGCGAATAGACGACAATGTGATCTGTCTGGAGTTTGACGACAGATCCGCGATCGGCTTCGATCTTTCGCGCGGGCGGACGGAGATTTTCTTGGCCGACGGAAAAAGGGCGCAAAGGACCTATCACGCTCCTTTCGATACGCTTCTTAAAAAGAGGTTTTCAGGGGCGAAAGTTCTGGATCTCTCTCTTGCCGACGATGACAAGATCCTGAAGATAGAGGCGGCACTGGAGGGCGCTTACAAAGCCCAGAAGAGTATCTTGCGGCTCGAGTTTACAGGCAGGCATACCAATGCGATCATTCTGGATGAAGATGGCGTGGTTCTGGAGGCGTTGAGACATGTAGACAGCGACTCGAGCTACAGGGTCGTGCAGCCCGGCATCGAGTTGTTGCCTCTTAAGCCCTACAGCGGAGAGAGGCAAAGCGGAGTCGTGGAGGATGTAAAAGCGTATCTGGCAAAAAAGAGAGAAGAGAGAGAAAGAAGGCGAGTCAGGGAGCTAAAGGGTGTGCACTCCAGAGCCCTTGAAAAGAGGATAGAGAAGCTCGAAAAGGAGCTACGGACCCTTCCGCAGAAGGAGGAGCTTGAAAAAAGAGCCGAAAAGCTTTTTGGATATGCCGATATCGTAATGGCAAACCTCCACAGGATAAAGCCTTACGACAGTAGGCTCGAAGCGTTCGATTTCGCTGGAAATCCTGTCTCTATCGATCTTCCGCCCCTGCCCAATCCGGGAAGGATGGGAGAGTACTTCTACAAGGCTGCAAAACGTGCCGCGAACAAGGCCGAGAGGCTTCATATGGAGGAGCGCAATCTAAGAAGCAGGATCGATTTTTACAAAACGGTACTGGAAAATCTGGAGTCGGCTCGAAGCGAAGAGGAGATAGCGCTTCTGTTTCCGCCGAAACAGAAGCATAAAAAAAGAGAGACCAAATATCAGTGTGAACTCTTTACGGTCGGAGAGTACAGGGTGCTTGTCGGACGTAACGAGAGGGAGAATATATGGGTGCTCAAAAATGCGAAAGCGGGCGATATTTGGCTCCATCTAAAAGATCGTCCCTCTTCGCACTGCATCATCCAGGCCGGAGGAAGAAGGCAGATACCTCGCGATGTGATAGAGAGAGCCGCGAGAATATGCGTAGAGACAAGTGTCTCTCAACCTGGAGACTACCCGGTCGATTTTACTCATAGACGCAATGTAAAGATCGAAAGAGGAGCGCATGTAACCTACACAAATTATGATACCATAGTGATAAAGAAAAACAGATAGTCTCTGCGACCGGGAACTCTATCGCCATATCGGCCGAAGGAGGATGAATGGCCATATCACCGCTTACAAACATTATCTTCATAAACCAGAACATGAACGTGGCGTCGGCGGTTATGAATATGCAGTTCAATCGCTACGATGTGCAAAATT
>JAMONQ010000122.1 GCA_027065635.1 Campylobacterales bacterium
TGATTTGAAAAACGAAGATATCATGGTCCTTGGGGCCGATAATAGCTTTTTAAAGCAGGTGGCGCTTCCTTTCAGGATGGAAGCGGATACAAAAATAGAGCTCTTCAAAAACCCTTTCAACCGCGCAAGAGTCATCGCAGTATTCGACAGCCGCAAGCTTTCGCGAACTATCTTTTTCAGACTCAGACATCTTGGCAAATACTCGACCGTCGTCATAGAAAACGGCAAGGTAGTGAAAAAGAGTACGAAGCCTTCACAAAAGGGAGTGCGCTTCAAGGTAGCAAGCGGCTCGTATGCACTAAAACCGACACTCGATCCGCTCAGCTCCATTTTCGATGATCTTGCAAAACAGCGTGTCATATTCGTGGGAGAGCAGCATACCGACTTTTCAAACCACCTCAATCAGCTCAAGATAATAAAGGCGATGGTAAAAAGCGGCAAAAAGGTAGCCATAGGGATGGAGATGTTCCAGGAGCCGTACCAGAAGTATCTCGATGACTTCATCGCCGGTAAAATCTCCGAAAAGGAGATGCTCAAAAAGACAGAGTATTTCAAAAGATGGAAGTACAACTACCACCTATACCGCCCCATCATACTCTACGCCAAAAAGAGAAGACTTCCTATCGTAGCGCTGAATATAGAGAAGGAGATTACCAAAAAGGTGGTGCGTGAAGGAATAGACGCCCTGAACGCCGCCGAAAGAGAGAGAGTTCCGGCATCCATAGACTTCTCCAACGACAGATACAAAGAGGAGCTTAGAAAAATATACTCCAGCCATAGTTCACAAAACTTCAAAAATTTCGAGGAGTTCTACTACGCACAGCTGCTCTGGGATGAGACCATGGCCAAAAATATCGTCCGTTTTCTTGAAAAAGAGCCGGAGAGATCGATGGTTGTACTGGCCGGAAACGGCCATGTGATGTTCGGTTTCGGAATCCCGGACAGAGTGGAAAGAAGAGGGATAAAAGAGTACAAGATTGTAGTGAACTCGATGAAACCGAAGCCCCGGATAGCCGACTACCTTCTCTACCCTGAACCGATAGAGACCGAAAAAGAGAAGAAGATCGGAGTCTACCTAGCGGGAGACAACGAGCTGAAAGTGGTTGACCTGGTAAAAGAGTCTCCGGCAGTAGCGGCAGGAGTGAAAAAGGGAGATATCATAAAAGCCGTAAACAACCACGAAGTAAAAAGTATAGCCGATTTGAAACTCGAGCTATTCTTTAGTAAAGAGCGAATCGATCTTGCGGTGCTTAGAGACGGAAAGAGAGTAACATTGCAAGTCGACTTCGATCAAAAGAGCGGCCAGGCGGCCAAATCGCCCCACAACCCGCACACCAAACCGTGATACGCAAGAAAGCGGCGATCTGATAGATTCAGCCACCCGCTCTCCCTCGGTCTGTGAGTGCGGCTGCGATCAAAAGCCAGAAGAGACCCACAAGATAGCCGCCTATCACATCCGACGGAAAGTGAACACCCAAATAGACGCGGCTCGCTCCCACAAGAGCCGTCAATACCGCGACAACACTCCATACGAAAAGTTTCATAGGCTTTGAGACCTCTCTTTTGCAAAACAGATAGGCTACGCTTCCGTAAAACGCGAGAGAGATGGCTGCATGAGCGCTCGGATACGAGTATCCGTTTTCCAGAATATATGCAAATTCCGGTCTTGGACGGTGAAAAGCCTCTTTAAGCAGATAGATCGAAACTGCCAGAGCCGACATCGTTGCAACAAGCACGAAAGCCGCCTTGAACTCTTTTGAAAAGATGAGAATGAAAAATAGAAGAAAA
>JAMONQ010000123.1 GCA_027065635.1 Campylobacterales bacterium
CAGAGGATTTAGCGAACCGTTCCTCAAGGTCTGATGTGCGCGGCCTTCTTCCCGGAAAGCCCGTGCAAGCGCTTCGGGCTTTTTTTCCTTTTCTGTTTTGGTCTTCTTTTTATCCGCTGATCGAAGAGATTTAGCATGATGAAAAAGAGGATTCCAAAGAGTATCAGAGAAAGAAAACTGTCGGCATCTCTTAGCTGAACCCCGATAATGGTAAACGCGATCTGGATGTATGCGAGCAAAATTACTGTATAGCGCATATCTTCGTACCGGTTGTAGAGAATATGGTGCATATGGGTCTTGTCGGGTGAGAAGAGAGATAGCCCCCGCTGCTTCCGCCTGACCATTACGATAAAGGTATCGAGTACAGGCAAAACAGCTATGAATAGTACGGCCGTAGGCTCTATGAACTTGGTGGCTCTGACGGCGAGTATGGCTACAATGAATCCAAGTGTCAAGGAGCCGCTATCGCCCATGAAGACTCTTGCCGGGTGCCAGTTGAATATCATGAATGCCGCTATGGATGCCAGTCCTATGGATGAGAGCATGATCATCAGTTCATCCATATTGGTATAGCCTATCCACAAAAAAGCACCCATTATGACGCAGCTGATAGATCCTGCGAGACCGTCGAGCCCATCCGTAAGGTTCAGGGCGTTTGTAAATCCTGTAATCGCGA
Organism: Campylobacterales bacterium; assembly: GCA_027065635.1. Lineage (GTDB taxonomy): Bacteria > Campylobacterota > Campylobacteria > Campylobacterales > Hydrogenimonadaceae > Hydrogenimonas. The sequence continues at coordinate 677 of JAMONQ010000123.1, forward strand.
AAACGGTAAAAGGTATCGCCAGATATAGAGGCAAAGATACCTCGTAGCCGAAGTAGTGTCCGAGTGTATCTATATGAATACCGTTGAGTGCCACGATCGATGATGCCGATATGATGAATATGAATTTGACTTTAGGGGAGATATTTTTAAGATCGTCGATAACTCCCGCCGCAAAAACTATGGCGATGGCTATATAGACATAGTAGTATTCTCCAAGACTGTTCAGATCGAATATAACGGCAGTGAAGGAGACTATCAGAAATATTGAAACGAAACAGAGCCCGGCCCCTCTTGGAATCGGCTTTGCATGAATGCTTCTTTCGTTCGGAATATCGAGCATGCCTATGCGCCCGGCAGACTTTATAAAGGCGATAGTGCATACTACCGTCGCCACAAAAGTGATCAGCATCAATAGAAAAATCATGAATCTCCCACTCGATATATTCTGCTTTGATATTTATTATTCGATAATAAGGTGATAATAGCAGAAACGCCATTTGAAACAAATTAATAGATGTTCAAAAAAGAGAGTGTGAATATGTGGACTAACGATTTAAAATCGTCTCTATCGCTTTGGAGCACATTGCAAGTCCGAAAGAGCCGGTGACGCCTACGAAGCTCCCTTTTTGGGTACATTTTGGCCTTTCCGGGCTAAAGAGCGCCGGATAGTCACCGCTAAATCCGCTCTTTTTTAGTTCGTAGCGGATCTTTCTGGCGAACGGATCGCCGTGAGTCTTCCAGATGGAGGCGATTTCGATTTTGGTCGGATCGAGTTTTCTCGCGCCGCCGGTCGCGCTTATGAGCTTTGGCCAGACGGCGTGGGCGAGAGCGATCTTGGCTTGTATATCGTCGATGGCGTCTAAAACGAGATCATAAGGCTCGAAATCGAATCCTTCTATCCAGTCGGCATCGACTTTGGCTGCGACAGGAGTGACGGTCGGGTAGAGTTCCGCAAGACGATGAACCTTTAAGGCACCGATTTTTTCACTCCCTATCTGCCTGTTTTGATTGGTAATGTCGTACCTGTCGAAATCGACTATCGTCACATCCTCCACTCCGCTTCTGCAGAGGCAGTCGAGACAGAAGCTACCTACACCGCCTA
>JAMONQ010000124.1 GCA_027065635.1 Campylobacterales bacterium
GGTCGTGCTCTTCGGCATCCATCGTGACCACTCTCATACCTATCGCTTCGAACAGCGTATAGGCGATGATCTTTTGGCGTTCTCCGCTCTCTTCGATATTGCAGAGCACGACTATTTTTCCGCGGTAGAGATTGGCTATCGCCGCGTGGGGGCCGTATTTTTCCGTACCTGTCATAGGGTGGGCCGGCACCACGTTTTTCCGAATAGCAGGAGGAATGTTTTTGACAATCTTCGACTTGGTACTTCCAAGATCGATGATCGTTGTCTCTTCGCTGACATCTTCAAGCTCACCGAGCGCCTTGATGATGCCCTCTACGGGGATGGCAAGGAAGATGACATCGCTCTTTTTCAGCTCTTCCCAGGTTACAATTTCATCGACCAGATCGTGTGCCAGAGCGGTTTTACAGTGTTCGGCATTGTGGTCGTAGCCGACGATTCTTCCGACTTCGCCGACCCCCTTCAGAGCCAGCCCCATGGAACCGCCCATAAGCCCCAGTCCGACTATTCCTACTACCATGATCGTCCTTTATCGCAATGCGGCAGGCAGCAGCTGCCTCCGACAGTGAATCCAAAATTGTAACCAAGAGTCTGTTTAATAGAGTTTAACCGGTGAAGAGGGGATGCAGGTTTGCCTGATCTGCAGATCGGCGAAGCGCATGCGTAACGTCTGTTTAATTGAAAAAATGATAAGATTGAACCCTTTTTCGGAAGAGGATATTTTTTCAAAGAGGATGTGAATGAAACGTATTGTATCGGCTATCCTGCTGACGGCCATTCTGGCTGCTGCACAGCAGGTAAAAACGGTCAAATTCGACGGTCTGATACACCTTTCGCCCGAGATAGCCAAAGAGATTGTGAATATTCAGCCGCAGGAGCCGATCGATATCGAAAAAGTGGATGAAGCGATAAAGAAGCTCTATAAGCAGGGCTACTTCGATGATATCTGGGTGACGGAAAAAAGAGGTGTCCTGACCTTTCATTTCAAAGAGAAGCCTGTCATATCCCAAATAGAGTTCGTCGGGTACGGTGAGAGCAAAAAAGATGAACTGCTTGCGCAGATCGGCCTGAAAAAAGGGGATATCTACGACGAGAGAAAGATAGAAAAAGCGAAGGCGAAACTTCAGGCCATCATCGAGGGTGAAGGCTATTTCGATACCGTGATAGAGCCTGAAACGGAGGTTTTGAAAAACGGCAGCGTGAAAGTGAAGTTTGTGGTGAACAAAGGCGAGAACATCATCATCAAAAAACTCAACCTCTGCGGCGCGGAGCATTTCGGCAAAAGCGATCTCGAGAGTGTCCTGGCGAACAGGGAACGTGACTTCATGGGCTGGATGTGGGGACTCAACGACGGGAAAGTGAAAATAGATCAGCTCAAATACGAAGCGCCGAGAATCAGGGACTACTATATGCGTCACGGCTATCTCGACGCCAAGGTGGAGCCGCCGCTGCTGAGAGTCGACTTCAACCAGTACAGTGCGATACTCGATTTCAAAATCAAAGAGGGTGCAGTCTACAGGGTCAAAGATGTCAAGATAGAGCTGGCCGAACCGGTAGCGGATGTCAAAGAGCTGATGCAGGATCTGCGTGTCGATCCGGGCGAGATCTTCAACATAGACGACCTGCGGCGGGATATGGAGAAGCTGAAGGAGAAAATAGCGAACAAAGGGTATGCGTATGTCCGTGTCATCCCCGACTTCATAAAAGACGAGAAGAGCCATACCGCGGTAGTGAAATACCGGATACTGCC
>JAMONQ010000125.1 GCA_027065635.1 Campylobacterales bacterium
AAACTGATCAAAAAGTGCAGCGGCTTCAACGGTGTGGGTAGACTTCAAATCGCCAAGATCCCTGACGAGGGTTTGCGGATTGCAGGAGATATAGAGGATAGTTTCGAAACCTAAGACGAGCCGACGCGTCCCTTCATCGAGCCCCGCTCTGGGCGGGTCGACCAGCACCGTCTGCAGATCGTAGCCCGCCAGATCGATCCCACGCAGCCGTGTAAACTCCCTCTTTCCCTCCAGAGCTTCGGTAAACTCTTCGCTGCTCATCCTCACGAAGGCGATATTCTCCACCCCGTTGAGAGAGCAGTTCTCCTTCGCCGCATGGATGGAGCGTTTGGAGATTTCGGTGGCGATCACCCGCCTGAAAAGTGTAGAGAGGGGAATCGTGAAGTTCCCCGCTCCGGCGTAGAGTTCACAAAAATCTCCCCGGCCGTAGCGCCTCGCCTGCTTCATCGCCCAGCCGATCATCTTTTCGTTTACACCGGGATTTGGCTGTGTAAAGCTCTGCTCGTAGTGGCGGTAGCGGTAGACTCTGCCATCTACATTTACAGACTCTGTCACGAACTCTTCGGAGAGTACGATCTTTTGCTTTCTACTTCTGCCGATTATCTTCGCATCGAGAGTCCGCTCGAGCTCTTTGGCCGCTCTCTCCCACGCTTCATCGAGCCTTCTGTGATATAGCATCGTTATCAGCAGCTCATCCGTTGTAGAGGATAGAAACTCTATTCCGAAAAGTCTGTTTCCAAGCTGTTTATCTGCGTTTACCGCCTCCATAAGCCGCCACATTCTGCTCTCGATGACGCTCGATACCATCTGACACTCTTCGAGCGTGACGAAACCTTTTCCCTCCAAATTGCGCATCGCGTATGCGCATCTGCCGTTATCATGGTATACCTTGAACTCCGCACGCCCCCTGTATCGCTGTGGGGCGGAAGCGAAACTCTCTATCGTGCCGTCGTAAAAAGGTGAAAGAAGCTCTTTCAGACGCACTTTTTTGGCTTCAAGCTGCTCTTCGTAACTCGTGTCGAATATGGAGCAGCTGCCGCACGAGCCGAAGTGTCTACATCTCACTTGAAACTCTCCACAAGATTTCCGACAAGCAGATGCCAGCCGTCCACGAGTACAAATATCAATATTTTAAAAGGCAGAGATATCATCACGGGAGGCAGCATCATCATACCCATACTCATCAAAACCGAACTGACCACCATATCTATGACAAGAAACGGCAAAAATATCAAAAAGCCTATCTCGAAAGCGGTCTTCAGCTCGCTTATCATGAATGCCGGAAGCAAGACGGTCAAAGAGACTTCAGCCTCGCTCTGGGGATTTGGAAGGTTTCTTATCCGGTAAAAGAGAGCGAGGTCGGCCTCTCTGGTATTTCGAAGCATGAAGGCTTTGAAGGGTTTGATCGTCTCGTCGAATGCCGCTTCGTAACCGATTTTTTTATCCATATACGGCTTTATACCGTTTTCGTAAGCCTCTCTACCCATCGGCTCCATGATAAAAACGGTAATAACAAGGGCCAAAGAGACCAGAAGCTGTGTCGGCGGCGTCTGCTGCGTTCCCAGCGCCTGCCTCAGGAAAGAGAAGACTACGATGAGGCGGATGAAGCTCGTCATCACCAAAACAAGTGACGGCGCCAGCACCAAAAGAGTCAGAAGTATGACAATATTCAGCGTGTTGACAAGCTGTCTCGGTTCGTCAGGTGCGCTTAGAGAGAGATTTACCGTAGGGATATCTACGGCGGAAAATGCCGGCAGGATCAAAAGTACAGGCAGAATCCAGAAGAGTCTACTCATCATCAATCGGCAGCCGGTATTTTGGCATCGAGTATTCCTTTTCTCGCACTCTTTTCAAGCTCCGGTTCATTGGAGAAGAAATAGAGATCTACACGTCTGTTTTTGGCACGGCCCTCAGGGGTCGCGTTGGTAGCTACAGGCTTGAACTCCGCGTTGCCGCATGCGGAGAGCCTCTTCGGATCGACTCCGTCTTTTATGAGCTCCTTCACCACAGATACCGCACGAGCCGCGGACAACTCCCAGTTGTCACGATATGGACTTCCCGGTCCCGGAGGAACATTGTCGGTATGGCCCCTTACATTCACCTGTAGAGTATTGGGCAGCTTCTCTATTATCATCGCTATTCTTTTCAGGAAAAGTATAGCATCCATATTATCAATTTTCGCTTCACCCGGCTTGAAAAGAAGCTCCGCCGGAAGCCTGAGCAAAAAGCCCTTTTCAGACTCCTCCAAAACGGCAGGTGTCGCCCCCTGACTCATCATGATCTCGTTCATTTCATCTTTTAGCGACTGTAGCTGCATCATCATCTTGCTGATCTGGTTGTCCATCTGGGGTTGTGACTGCTGTGAAGTCTGAATTTCGGTCGGGGAGGTAGCGGCCGCTCCTCCTCCTGTGCCGCTCTCCATACGCCTCTCCTCCAGTTCGGAGCGCTCGCCGCCCTCAAGAACCGAAAGTGCTCCGGCAAGAGAACCGATAGCCTCTTCGAGCTTTTTCGCATCCATGGTGGACATTGAAAGCAGCAGAACGAAAAAGCATAGCAAAAGGCTCATCAGGTCGCCGAAAGCGGCAAGCCATCCCGGCAGACACTTCGGACACTCCGGGCACTTCTTCTTTCCCATCGGCTATGACCTATTCAAACTGGCTGACCCGTTCGTTCGGGGGCAGGAACGAGAGCAGTTTGGCCTCCAGCGTCCGTGGGTTGTCCCCGGCCTGGATAGACATTATGCCCTCCAGAATGATCGTCCGTACCAGATTTTCGTCCGCATCACGGATATTGAGAATGTTTGCGATGGGGGTACCGAAGATGTTTCCGATCATGGCCCCGTACATCGTCGTCAAAAGGGCAACCGCCATAGATGGACCGATGGCGCTGGGATCGGACATGTTCAGAAGCATCGCGACAAGACCGATTAGAGTACCGATCATACCCATGGCACCGGCAAGTCCCGCCCACTGATCGAATATGGCGGCATTTGCCTTGTGCCTTTCGCTGGTCTGCTCCATCTCGATCTCGAGCAGCTCTCTTATCGTATCGGGCTCGTTGCCGTCTACAGCCATCGAGAGACCCTTTTTCAAAAACTCGTTCTCTTCGTTGTTGGCTGCCGCCTCCAAAGAGAGAATACCGTCGCGCCTTGCCTGCGTCGAGTACTCGACCAGCTTTTTTATGAGCTCCGGCACATTCTCCTGCGGAGGCTTGATGGCGATCATGAAGATCTTTACAAAGTTCTTCATCTGCTCCATCTTGAATGCGACGAGGAGTGCGCCGATCGAACCGCCTATAACGATCAAAACGGAGGGGATATCTATATATGCTCCTATCCCCACACCCATGGCCATAGCACCGAACAGAAGGCCAAGAATCAATACCAAACCGATGACACTACCCAAGTCCATCGACACTCCTGCTTTATCCCGTAAAATCTTTACGTTATTTCTGTGATACTATATCGGCCTGTTGAATATAAATATAAAGAGTCCCCCGAAATGGCCAAAATTTGGGACATTTTAATCTTTGTTGCGTTAAAATCTCATAAAAGTCGGGCATCGTGCCGCGTCGAGATCCGAAGAGAAGCCATACCAAAAGAGGGGTCAGAAAAAGATGAGTCTTTCAGTCATAGTTTTAGCTGCCGGTCAGGGTACGCGGATGAAATCCGAACTTCCCAAGGTTCTGCACAAAATAAGCGGTCTTCCGATGATCCACTACACCATCAAGACAGCCCAGAGCATCAGCGACGACGTAACGGTCGTACTCTTTCACCAGGCCGATCGTATCGAAAAAGAGATCACGGAGAATTTCGACAATGTAAAGTTCAAGCTCCAGGACCACGAAAACTACCCCGGAACCGGCGGAGCCGTGATGAATATCGAGCCGAAGCACGAAAGAGTGCTGGTGCTAAACGGTGATATGCCCCTCGTAACCCCTGACTCTCTAAAACCGCTTCTGGAGAAAGAGGGCGATATCGTCATGAGTGTCTTCGATCTGGACGATCCTTCCGGTTACGGCAGAGTGGTCGTAGAAGACGGTGAAGTGCAAGCGATCGTCGAAGAGAAGGATTGCACGGAGGATCAAAAAAGAATAAAGACGGTAAACGCCGGAGTCTATATCTTCAAGAAGGAAGTTCTGGATCGGTACCTGCCGCTGCTTGGCAACGACAATGCCCAGTCGGAATACTACCTCACAGACATCATAAAGATGGCCCGCGAGGAGAAGAGACACATACTGCCGGTATGGGTAGAGGAAGAGGCATTCAAGGGTGTAAACAGCAGATACGATCTGGCACATGCGGAAGAGATGATGCAAGCGCGCATAAAAGAGAGATGGATGCGTTCGGGAGTCACGATGCACCTTCCCTCCACCATATATATCGACTCGCGCGCCGAGTTCATCGGTGAGTGCACCCTCGACAACGGTGTGACCATACACGGAGAGTCCCTGATCGTAAACAGCCATATCAAGTCGCACAGCGTCATAGAAGATGCCGAAATAAAAAACTCATCATGCGGCCCGATGGCAAGAATAAGGCCGGGAAGCTTGCTCGAAGATACGCATATCGGAAACTTCGTCGAAGTGAAAAAATCTCGTTTAAAGGGTGTCAAAGCCGGCCATTTGAGCTATCTTGGCGACGCACATATCGAAGAGGGAACGAATATAGGCGCCGGTACCATAACGTGCAACTACGACGGTATAAACAAATATGAGACCAAAATAGGCAAGAACGTCTTCATAGGCTCGGATACACAGCTCATAGCCCCCGTAACTATCGAGGACAATGTAATGATCGCGGCCGGTACCACCGTGACGGACGATGTGAAGGAGGGGGCGCTCGCGATTTCAAGAACACCCCAAAAGATCGTAGAGCGGTTTTTCCACAGATTTTTCAAAAAAGCGCAAAAGTAATGGTAGAGCAGGTTCGACTCGACGGTAAAAGGATTCTCATAGGCGTTACAGGGAGTATCGCCGCCTACCGGGCCTGTGAACTGGTGCGCCTCTATGTAAAGGCGGGCGCCGATGTTCGCGTAGTGATGAGCAAGGCGGCAAAGCGTTTCGTTACTCCACTCACATTCGAAGCCCTTTGCGGCAACCGTGTTCTTCACGAAGAGAGTGAAGAGTGGAGCAGCGATCTGAACCATATCGGCATAGGAGAGTGGGCCGATCTTTTTGTAATCGCTCCTGCTACCGCCAACACGATCAACAAAATCTCGAATGCCATAGCGGACAATCTTCTTTTGCAGACTGCACTGGCCTTTGCGGGAACGACACTTATCTGCCCCGCCGCCAATACCAGGATGCTGGAGCATCCGGTAACTCAAGGAAGCCTCAAGCTCATAAAGCTTCACCGAGTCGAAATAGTGGAGCCGCAGACAAAACTGCTTGCATGCAACAGCGTAGGCAAGGGAGCGATGGCTGAACCGGAGACGATCTTCTCCGTCTCGCTGAAACATCTGTTCGAGGATGAGTACTGGAAAAACAGGCGCGTCGTAGTAACAGGAGGGGGTACTATCGAAAAGATCGACGATGTAAGGTATATCGGAAACTTCTCCAGCGGAAAGATGGCCGAAGCTCTCGTAACCGCACTTTATGCCAAAGGAGCGGATGTCTGCTATATCACGACGAAAGAGCCGATAAGCATACCTCCCGTTCATGTTATAAAAGTGGAAAGTGCACGCGAAATGTATCGCTACACGGAAGATGCTCTCAAAGTGGCTAAAAAGGGAGTCCTGACAAAACCGTCGTTCCATTCGGAATCGAATCAGCCGCAGCTGGTGCAAAAGAGTCCATGGCTCTTCATGGCCGCGGCCGTCGGTGACTACAGCCCGTCTCATCCGCAAAGCGGAAAACTGAAAAAGAGCGCACTGGGCGAAAAGTGGTCTCTCGAACTCGTACAAAACCCCGACATCATCGCCTCTATCGACAAAACAGGCATAAAAACCGTAGCCTTCAAAGCGGAGCTTGATAAAAAGAGCGCTCTTGAAAACGCCAGAGCCGCTCTTGCAGAGAAGGGGGTCGATGCAGTCGCTCTGAATATTCTCGAGGGTAGTTCCGGTTTCGGAAGCGATACGAACGCTATCACACTCATAACCGCAAAGAAAGAGACAGAGATACCGGCAGCGACGAAGAGTGCGGTAGCGTTTTCGATGCTGGAGGCTCTGAAGAGCCTATGATTCAGGCTCTTACACCTCTTCATGCCGCCCAAAAGATCCTCTCCGGCATGGCCAAAGTCGAAATCAACGCTCTGCTTCAGCTCGGAATAAAAGTTCTGGAAAAGAGAGACGACGACACATTTTTGATACGTCTGGGACAACACACCATCCAGACAAAAAGCGAAGCTCCTCTTATTCCGAAAAGAGAGTACTGGGCCGATATCGAACAGGACAGATATGGAACGATACGCCTGACCAGACTGCACCCGAAGCCCGTACTGCTTCAAAAGGACGAGTTTTTCTCCTTCAGGCACGATATCTTGACAAAACTCGCCGAGCAGGAGGATACGGTAGGCTACATAAAAGAGCATATAATGCAGATGATGGCATCTTCACAGAACAAAGAGCAGTTTCAAACCCTTGCACACCTTTTGCTCTCTCTGCACCAGGGGGTGGTCACTCTTCCTTTTACGGAGCGTAAAAAGCGTATGCTGCTTCAGATGAGAAGAGGGAAAAAAAACGATACTTTAAAACAAAAGAGTGTAGAATTTTATGCAGCGTTCAACAACCTCGGACCTATTGAGGGTGAGATTCTAATACATGAGGGAAAGAGCCTGCTGAACATCGAGGTTTTCTACCCGAAAAGCGCGAATCTTCTAAAGGATTTCAAAGAGGAGCTGGCAGGCTTTTGGAGAATCTCCGTCTCCCTTAGCGGATCGGCCATTACTCCTTTTTGGGAGAGCGAAACGCTCGGTCTGCTGGATATCAAGGGGTAAAATTTTGGGGAATATCGCCAGACATGTCGCTATTATCATGGATGGAAACGGAAGGTGGGCCCAAGAGCGCGGTCTGAAGCGGGTAAAAGGGCATGAACGTGGAGCCGAAGCCGTAAGGAGCATAACCACATTCGCTTCCAACCATCCGGAAATCGAGGTCCTTACGCTATACGCTTTCAGTACGGAAAACTGGAAGAGACCGAAAATGGAAGTCGACTTTTTGATGAAGCTGCTCAACCGCTACCTGAAAAACGAGACCCAAACCTACCTGAAACACAAGATACGCTTTGAAACCGTCGGCGACCTCTCCCGATTCTCGCCGGCACTTAGAGAGCAGATAGAGAAAATGAAATCGCTTACAAAAAATTTTACACGACTTACACAGGTGCTCGCTCTAAACTACGGCTCGCAGGACGAGATAGCGAGGGCAGCCAGAAAACTATGTGACCAGAAGAGAGAAATCACGGTTGAAACTCTCGGCGAATCGATCGAGAGTGCACCTTTCGGTCCTGTCGATATCCTGATAAGGACCGGCGGCGATCAGAGACTCTCGAACTTTCTTCTGTGGCAATGCGCATATGCGGAGCTCTTCTTTACACCTACCCTGTGGCCCGATTTCAATCCGGACGAGCTCGACTCGATCATTTCTCAGTTCAAGCGCCGAGTCAGACGATTTGGAGGAATATGATGGCAATCCTCTTCGCACTTCTTGTAGGCCTTGCCGTCGGATCTTTCCTGAATGTTCTCATAGTACGGATACCGAAAGGCGAAAACATAGCCTTTCCCGCATCACACTGTCCAAAATGCGGCAACAAGCTTAAGTGGTGGCACAACATACCGCTGATCTCATGGATCATGCTTCAGGGGCGATGCGCCTACTGCGAAAGTCCCATAAGCAGAATCTATCCGGTAGTGGAGCTTCTAACCGGCCTCATATTCGCTCTTTTGGCCATGAAGCTCGGAGTTGGAGCGGAGTGGTTCACAGTGGCTCTGATATTCTCACTGCTTCTGGCTCTTTCCGTCATAGATTTCGAATACTATGCCGTACCGGATTCACTAAACTTCACGGCACTCGGACTGGCCCTTCTTCTTCCGCTGATTGTCTGGGGGTGGGACTTCATTACCGGAAACTCAAACGAACTCTCCTTTTACAAGGATGAGCTGATTCGCACTTTCAAAGATGGCGCCATCATGGGCGCCTCCTTCTTCGCACTCGGCTTTCTCGTAAAAAAGGTGGTAAAAAAGGATGCTCTCGGAGAGGCCGATATCATCATCGCCGCTACGATGGGTGCGCTACTTGGGCTGCCTCTGGCACTGATTGCGATCTACATCGCGGCTATTCTTGCCATAGTACCGGCATTTGCCGCCAAAGATCATATGGTTCCGTTCGTTCCGTTTCTGGCTGCCGGTACATGGATCGCCTACCTGTTCGGCGATACCTTGATGCGGTGGTGGAGTGCACTATATGCATAAAACGTCGGAATATCTTTTCAGAACATTCAGCGGAATGTTCTTCTCGATCTTCCTGCCTATTATCGTAATAGGCTCACTGATTCTGTTCGTTCGTATCGCCAAATTGACGGAAGTGACACAGATGGATGCGTCCGAGATGCTGCTTATGTACGGCTACTCCCTTCCTACCATCCTCTTTTATACTCTGCCTGTCACATTCTTC
>JAMONQ010000126.1 GCA_027065635.1 Campylobacterales bacterium
TATGACTTTCGCTCTACAGAAGTGAGAATGGAGCTTGACGAGGATATGAATCTGCTCTCTACACGTCTTGAAGAGTCGACTCCCTCGCACCGGCTTATTGAAGATTGTATGCTTCTGGCCAACAAGGCTGCCGCAGGCTATTTCGACTACGGAATCTTCAGGGTACACGAGCCTCCGACACCGGAGAGGATAGAGAAGCTCCTGGACGATCTCGGCAAGATAGGGCTCTATGTCGACGAGAGTACCTCGGATCTCCACTCGCTTGTTTCGGCCCTGCAGAAAGAGGCGCGGGCAATGGGTGTGGAGCCGTATGTAGACATGCTTATCATACAGACGCAAAAGCAGGCCTTCTACAGTGCGGAGAACCTCGGTCACTTCGGACTCGGATTCGAGCGCTACACACACTTTACCTCGCCGATACGCCGATACGCCGACTTGACACTTCACCGCCTTTTAAAAGCGATCTTTTCGGATGATACCGAAAAAAGAGAGCACCTTCTTAGAAATATAGAGCCTCTTTGCATAAAAATAAGCGAACTGGAGCGTGAAGCGACAAAAGTGGAGTGGGACTTTATGGCGAGAAAATATGCAAGGTGGGCCCAAAGACACAAAAACGAGTCTCTTCGAGCCGTAGTGGTTGAAACAGGACAAATACCGGCTGCCACTACAGATGAAGAGATAGTCGGTATGCGCATCTTTTGCGACGACGAAGATCTTCTGCTGTTTGACAGGATCGAAGCTAAAATCGATACAGTCCATATTCCGCAGGCCAAAATCTTTACCCTCGTAGAGCGCAAAAGGCATCTGCTCGAGGATAGCGAGAATGTATAAACGGGACTTCGACAAGCTTCTGAAAGAGAAAAAGATACCGGCCTCCTTGATGCTGTACGGAGAGAACGAGTACTATATAGAAGATGCCGTCGAACGGATAGTGCAGATCACCGGTGCGAAAGAGTCGATGCTGAAGCTCTACTACGACGAGTACGATTTCGACAGAGCGAAAAACTACCTGGCCCAAAGCTCCCTTTTCGGGGATGTGAATCTTCTTCTGGTAAAGAGTGACAAAAAGATTCCGAAAAAAGAGTTGACAAAACTCATAGAGACGGCGGCCAGAAACGAAAACAGCTTTTTTCTATACGCCTACGGCGGCAGCGACTTCAAATCCATGACTCCTCTTTTTTCCCAAAAACACGACGCACAGCATGTACGGTTCTTTCCGCCAAATCTCAACGAAGCCGCTTCACTGCTTCAGGAGAAGGCCAAAGCCATGGGAATAGAGATAGATCGCTACGCCATAGAGCATCTTCTAAACGCTCTGGGACTGAATCTTTCGATGGCTCTCAACGAACTGAACAAACTGGCCGTTTTGAAAGGACCGATAGGCGCAAAGGAGATCGACGAGCATATCTTCTCTCTCGTTCCGGTGGCTATGGAGTCGTTTCTCGTTTCACTATTTTCAAAAAGACCCTTGACGGATCTTCTTATCCAGTTGCGCCAGATAGGAGAGGACGAGTTTACGCTGCTTCGTTCGATCCAGTATTTTACGGAGCAGCTCTTTTTGTTCCATTCGCATATAAAACTTTACGGCTCTGCAGACTCGTCGTCCATACTCGGATACAGGCTTCCAAAACATATAGAGCAGCAGCGTGCGCAGCTTGCGGCAAGAGTCTCTACGGAGAGTTTCGAAAAGATATTCGACGCACTTGCGGAAGGTGAGCTCGCCATAAAAACGGCCGGAGGCTCAGCACAAAAAGATACACTTTTGCTATCCACTTTAATAAAAGTCAAATCTTTCTTAGGGTAAAATCGCGATGCTCTTTGCTCTTTCTTTTTGAGACTGCTCAAAAGGAGAAAACCACAAGGGCCAAAACCACAAGGAGATCCATATGACACGACACTACGAAACACTCTTCGTCGTCAAGCCGACGCTGACAGAAGAGGAGATCAAAGCACAGATCGACGGTGTAAAATCGATCCTGGAGAAAAACGGTGCCGAAATTGCCGCTACCTACGACTGGGGAATGCGCAAACTGGCCTACGAAATAGAGAAGAATCCCCGCGGATACTACTATGTAATATACTATACCGCACCGAGCGGCCTTATAAAAGAGCTCGAGCGAAACTTCCGCTACAACGAAGAGATTATCCGCTTCCTGAATGTAAAATACGAAAATAAAAAAGAGATAAGCGCATGGCAAAACCTCGTAAACAAGGCTGGAGCCGCAAGCGCTAAAAAAGAGGAGGCCGCGAAACCGGCTGAAACAGCAGGCGAAACTGCATAAAAAATCCAAGGCCATTCGATGTTCAACAAGGTAATCCTGATCGGCAATCTGACGCGTGACGTAGAGCTCCGCTACCTTCCAAGCGGCCAGGCACTGGCCAAATGCGGTATAGCCACAAACCGACGCTTCAAAGATGCAAGCGGAATGCAAAAAGACGAGACGATGTTTATCGACTTCACGGTATGGGGACGCTCGGCAGAGGTGGCCAACCAGTACCTGCGCAAAGGAAGCAGAGTTCTACTCGAAGGGCGCCTTACCCTCGAGCAGTGGACCGATCAAAGCGGCCAAAAAAGAAGTCGACACTCGATTACGGTAGAGAATCTGAAAATGCTCGACAGAAAGGGTGAAGGCGATACAGCGCCGCAAGGCGGATACTCAGAACCGGCGCAAGTCGGCCAGCAGCCGCAGCAGGCATCCTATGCTCCGCCGCAAAACCGGCAGCCTCAGGAGTTGCCGAGTATCGACATCGATGAAGACGATATACCGTTTTGATATAAAAACAGAATCATAAAGCTGAAACAAAAGGAAAAGATATGGCAGAAAGAAGAAAATACTCCAAGCGATACTGCAAATATTGCGAAGCGAAAGTCGAGTTTATCGACTATAAAGATCTAAACAGCATAAAAGCCTCACTCTCAGAGCGCTATAAAATCATGCCGCGCAGACTTACAGGCAACTGTAAACGTCACCAGGAGATGGTCGAAAAGGCGATCAAACGTGCACGTGCTGCCGCACTTGTACCGTATGTAGTAGACCACAAACGCGTTATCGCGAATCCGTTCGAAGAGATCAAGTAGCCTCTACCGCTCCCGAAAAGGGAGCGGCACCCGTTTTATTCTACAGGGTATCAGCCGACAGCTTTATCATCAGAAAGCCCCCTTATAGTATAATTGTAAACTTCCGTTAAAAGTCAAGCTGTGAAAACCGTTATCGTTATAATTCTCTTCTCAATTGCCGTTTTTGCTCTGTGGCGTTTGAACACTCCGAAAAAACCTCCACTCTTGCTCGATGGCGACAGACTCCGGATTCATACGAACGGCTCTACCATAAGTCTTGCGCTATTTCATTCCGAAGAGGAGTATTTGGACCCTCTTGATATCTCAAGACACTTCCTGAAGCTTCCAAACGGCGACAAGCTCATCTATGAAACTATAGACTTTCCATCCACCTACGATTTCACCTATCCGCCCGATGCGATCGTAGCGAAGATATTCGGATTTCAAACCTACGGCATAAGCGGAAAGAGAAAAAACATCCTCATTATAGAGGGGAGAGACCATGCGCAAAGAGAGTTTGCCGTTGTAGCCGTATTCGATATCGTGCACAGGCTCCAGCTACTCTATCCTCTCGGAAAAAGAGAAGCCGCATACTTTAAGAGGTATCTTATAGAAGGCAAGAAGGAGAGCTTTCCCAAAAAGTACCGAGCAGCCGATATATCCATTCGTCCAGAGTGGAGCGAGAGTTTGCTGGTCGTGGAGAATATGATAGAAAAAGATATGTAAAAGGGTTATCCCTTTTTTTGAAAGAGCAGTACCTCTTTATCCGCTTCATCAGAGTACAATGCTACCGGATACACCTGTATAAGCTCCAGATCGCTCGCCCGCTCTAAATCTTCCACAGCATGGTAGTACTGTAGAATCTTGTCGCTTTCACGCCTGTAACAACCGTTTTGATCTTTTTGAAAAAGATCTATCGAAGTCTCGAGAGTACCGTCGGAAAACTCCGAATCGATAACCAAATACCCTTCCACTTCATCTCTTACGAGCGCTCCGGGGGTGATCTCTTCGAATCCATACAGCGTGTTGATATCGGCTATGAATATTCCGCCCGGTTCAAGGAGTTTCTCAACACATCCCATAAACCGGCACACTCCATCTTCGTCGAGATAGTTCAAGACGTCAAAAACGGCGGTTGCCGATTCGAATCGCTCTTCCACCGAACAGATATCCGATACTTCGGCATCTACACCTCTTTTCTTCGCTCTTTCAACCATAGTTTCGCTCAGATCTACACCCAAAGCTCTTTTTGGATGCAGCTTGCTCTCGACGAAAGAGAGAAATTTACCGCTGCCGCAGCCTATATCTATCAACGTTTCCGGTTTCCAGCTCTCGAGAATTTCGATATAGAGTTCGTATAACCTCTGTGCCTCCTCTTCGAAACCAAGAAGCGGCTCGATCCTGGCATAGAGTTCAAGCCCCACGTACAACCTTTTCCAGCTCCGTATAGAGCTCCATGATTTCGCCTTTTTTGGCCAGGAAACTCTGCTTGTTGGCGATAAGATGCGCACTCGACTCCATAATTGTTTCGGCAACCTTCAGACCGTTCTCTCTCATAGTGGTTCCGGTCTCGACTATATCGACTATGGCATCGGCAAGCCCTACCAGCGGTGCCAGTTCTATAGAGCCGTACAGTTTTACGACCTCCACACCCATCGCCTTTTCGCTGAAGTAGTTACGGGTGATGTTGACCATCTTGGATGCCACCTTCATCTGGGGCCTGCTCCAGTCGAGCTCATCTTCCTCTTTTATGCCGACTGCCACTTTGCACTTTCCGATACCCATATCCAGAAGCTTCACGATATCGAGCCCCTGCTCCTCTATGACATCGAGCCCCACGACACCGATATCGGCAGCCTGGTGCAGTACATACGTAGGAACATCCTGATTTCTCACAAGAAGAAAACGGAATCCTCCAACCTGAAGAATCAGCTTCCTCGACTCGAATCTGAAACTTTCGCCGAAAATCGTTTCGAAAATATCGAGCGTCTCCTCGGCAATACGTCCTTTGGGCAAAGCGACGGTCAACATCTGATTTCCTTTATCATTTTTTCCATACCTCTAAATACCAGTCTTTCATCTACGACGGCACCCTTGAAAAGCGGCTCGAAAAAGGAGGCATCCCCGCCTGTAACAAAAACAGGCTTATCCGGAGCAAAACGCTTCACAAGAGTCCTGATCGGGGCAAAAACCGCAAAATTGACGGCCGAAACCGTATCGAGCGGCAGGCTTTGAGTCGAAACCGTAGAATCGATACGAACATCAAGAGCAGGCGATATCTGCGCATAAGCCCTTTTAAAAGTCGAAATTCCGGGCCATATCCATCCCCCAAGATGTCTTCCGTTCTCCATTACATCGACGGTGACGGCACTCCCCGCATCGATGGCCACGCCGTCGTGTACAGCGATACAGAGCGCTTTTCTGTCGACTCCGAGTCCACTGTATCCGCTCTCAAGGGCTCCGGTTTTAGAGATATCCGTCCACCCCGGCGCCTCTACCTCGATCCTTTCGCGCATCCGGTTGTTTACACAGATATAGTAAACCTTTTCATCCTTGAATCTATTCAGACCGTCATCGTGAAGAAAGTGCAAAACACGCTCTCCGTCAAAAAAGTGGATACGGCTGTTGCCCACATCACACAGTATCATCCGGTAACGACCTTCCACCCCTCCGACTCGAGCAGTTCTTTCGCTTTCGAGCAAACAGGCGCGTCGACGAAGGCTATATTCACCAAGACCGGATAGCCGAGATGACTCTGTATCAAGGATCCAAGCTCCATCCACTCTTTCGCATCTTTTGAAAGCACCCTGCTGCGCCTTTTTACCGCAAATACGAGAAAGTACCTGTTTTGCATATCTATGCCGTGAAATACACTGATACGCTTCTTGCTGCCTACAAGCTTCAGAGGAAACGGCTCGAAGCGTTTGAAAATATACCCTTTACGCTGAAGCGGAGTGAGAATACTCTTCATCATCCTATCGCTCCTTGTGGAGCTTGAAATAGTACCTGTCGTAGTAGAGCGTATCTTTCGCGGCGAAAAACCAGCTCTCTATCCTCTCCGGTATTTTGAAAATCCTTGCATTTGCAAGTTCCGTATCGGTAGCTATGATAAACCCTTCTCTCTCGATCAGATATATGTACTCTCCGTAGACAGCTCCCACGAAGTGTGCAAAGGGAAACTTTTTACTGTTCAGAATTTTCAGCTCATTGTCGCATCGATATACCTTGCCCTCTTTTGACAATATGTATATCCCCTCTTTCACAAAGAGTATATCGCTGATCTCCATATCCAGGGCATCCATCAGTTTCGGACTCACGGATATGATTCTGTGGGGCGTAGCGGCCACGAGGCGATCTCCTACGACATCAAGGAAAATGACATTGTTGAAGTCATCCCCTTTTCCTACGATAATCTCCCTCACTCTGACGCCGCTTTTCCTATCCAGTATTACAAGCTTTCCGTCGAGAGTCGGCACAAGGATGAGATTTTCGAGCATCATGGGAGAGGCGATACGGATATCGGCGGTCAATGCGTTGTCGGACTCGTACTTGACTACGATCTCATCTTTTTCATAGTCGTAAATACCGTAGCTGTTCCCTTCTATAAGAAAGGCTATCTTTTTACTACCCGGTATGAAGAGTGCGGCCAGGACTCTTCTTGGCAGCGCGATCGACCTGCTCTTTTTACTCTTTGTGTCGTATATGATATTCGGTTTGCAGTCGGCGGCTGCCACTATCAGTTCGCCGTCGCCGGCTATATAGCGATACCCTTCGGGCAACCGCTCTTCATGAAGTCCGTCGTCGGTGATAAAGGCTCCGTTTTCGAGAGTGGCACTGCGATAACCTGTCTCCGCTATAGCGGCAGGTAGCTCACCGTCATACTCCACCGTTCCGTCAACTCTTTTCGGTTCAAAATAGTTCTTTTCGCTGCAACCGCTCAACAAGAAAACGGCAAAAGCAATAAACAGGAGCGAGCCGAGGGCGCGAATCATTCGCCGCCTTTTTCTTCGACGATACCGTAGTGCGCCAGCATATTGGCCACCGGCTTCAGAGGAGATTTCTCCCCGATAAGGTCGAGCCGCTCTTTCGCCTCCTTCTTTCTACCCTCTTTCATCAGCAGATAGGCTTCGTCGAAAAGTGCGAAATCTCTCAAGAGAGCGCCGCTTTTCATTCTGTAGCTTTTGATTTTCTGCAGATCTTTCTGCCACACTCCAAGATGGTAGGATGCCAGATCGGATATCACCGGATCTTCACTTTTGCTCAAAGATTCGAGAGTCTTTATTTCACCTTTTTCGCTCGCTCTTTTGAGCATGAACAGTGCCGCAAGCTCCGGATCGTTCTCTTCGAGTGTTTTCATGGCCGACGAGTCGTCCGGATTCTTGTCGAGCTTCAACAGTGCCGCGTTTGCCGCCTCCAGCTTACGATCGTTGACATACTCCATGGCCGCATAGCCTACCGCTCCTACAACGAGTATGACAAGAAGCGACATTATGGCCGTTTTGTTCTTTTTGTAGAAACGCTCAGCCTTTATGAGACCGGAAAGAAGCTTCTCGTCCTGTGTCAACTCCTCTTTTGCAAACTCCACCTGATCTTTGATACTCACTCCAACTCCTGAATGAAAGGGAACTCTCATGCCGCAACCCTCTTGAGCGGGTTGATACGG
Organism: Campylobacterales bacterium; assembly: GCA_027065635.1. GTDB lineage: Bacteria > Campylobacterota > Campylobacteria > Campylobacterales > Hydrogenimonadaceae > Hydrogenimonas. The sequence continues at coordinate 7,722 of JAMONQ010000126.1, forward strand.
CATTAGAGCCGCCCTTAATTTTTAGTGTGTTATCATAACAAAAGATTTGTTAAAAAAGAGAAGGGCAGATATGATGAAATTTGACGACGCCATGCTTCAGAAACTCGAAAAACTCTCGATGCTCAGGATAGAGGAGAGCAAGCGTGAAGAGATGATCGAAGAGCTCGAAAAGATAGTCGGTTTCGTGGATATCCTCTCGGAACTCGATACCGAAGGGCTCGATCCTTCATTCACCACACTCGATAGCGGCACTCCTATGCGTGAAGATATCCCCAAGGAGGATCCGGGCATCAAGGAGACGATCATCAAGAACGCTCCGAATGCGAAGGATGACTACTTCGTCGTACCGAGCATCATAGAGTAATCCCCGCATAGATGAAAATATACGGCATAAAAAACTGCGACTCCGTAAAAAAAGCGATCAACTTTTTCAGATCAGGTAACATCGATTTTGAAACGGTCGATTTTAAAGAGAGTCCCGTCGGATGCGACACGATCGATCGCTGGCTCGAGCAGATACCGATAGAAAGACTTTTCAACACTCGAAGCACGACATATCGCAAGCTCGAATTAAAAAAGTCAAATCTCGACAGTGCCGCTAAAAGAGAGTGGCTATGCAAAGAGAACATGCTGATAAAAAGGCCGGTAATCGAGTGCGACGACGGGAGAATCATCGCAGGATACGATGAAGACCTCTACAAGGAACTGTTTTTATGAACAATATTACGCTCGATATAAGAAAACTGCTCAAAAACGTGGTTGCCTACAAGGCGAGCGACCTGCATCTGGTAAGCCGCAGCGAACCGCAGATACGTATAGACGGCCGTCTCGTACCACTCAATCTTCCGAAACTCGACGGCGAGACCATAGAAGAGATG
>JAMONQ010000127.1 GCA_027065635.1 Campylobacterales bacterium
CAAACAGGCGAAGAAGAACTTTCTGAAAAAGCATGGAGAAGTGATGAAGAAACATATGCCGGATGATCCAAAATTTGCCTTTCATCTTGCCCAAAAGAGTGCGGAACGGATACAAAAGTATATAAAGATGATGAATACGCAGATACACAACGCAAAGGATTACGGCAAAATCGCGGCAGCCTACTCCGGTATCTTCAACCAGTGCGTAGGATGCCACCAGAAGCTGAGAGAGAACTTCAGGTAGCGGAGGCGGCGTATTTTATCGGATCCTCCATACCTGCCTTTTCAAAACCCTTGAGGCGTAGTCGACAGCTGTCGCAGACTCCGCACGCCTCAACCTCCTCCTTGTAACAACTCCATGTCAACTCAAGCGGAACACCATACTTCAGAGCGGTCTTTACTATATCCTCTTTCTTGAGGTGCACAAGAGGGGTTTTTATTGCGATCTTCGTACTATCTTTCGTTCCGAGGTTGATACTCTTTTGCATCGCTTCGATAAACGACTCCCTGCAGTCCGGATAGCCGCTGCTATCCTCTTCCACGACGCCTATGAAGAGTACCTCGGCCCCCTCCTTTTCCGCCACTGCCGCGGCTATGGAGAGAAAAATACCGTTTCTAAAAGGTACATAGGTCACAGGAACCCCCGGCTCTATACCGCCGGTCGGAACATCTATACTGCTGTCGGTCAAAGCGGAGGCTCCTATCTGGCCGAAAAAGGGGAGATCGATGACATAGCGCGAGACAACACCGAGAGCGTCGCAGATAGACTCGAAGGCCTCCCTCTCTCTTTTTTGCGTGCGCTGTCTGTAATCGAAGTGCAAAGCGACTATATCGTACCCTTCGCTTTTGGCCATATAGGCGGCTGTCGTCGAATCCATTCCTCCGCTTAGTATCACTACCGCTCTTTTCATTCCCATCCTCGAGTACCGTTCGTTGCCGAATTTTATCTAAATTTGGATAAAATCGCGCCTATGATCGAGATAACGAACGAAACCGGCTACAAGCCGAATGAAAATCTGCTCGAAGCGATAGCCTCCAAACTGACGGATCGCGACATCGAGCTGCTCCTTACCGACAACGATACGATAAGAAAGATGAACCTGTCGCACCGCGGTATGGACGCACCGACGGATGTACTCAGCTTTCCTCTCGAAAAGGTCCCGTTCGCGCCTCTTGGGGAGATCGTCATCAGTGTAGAGTATGCCGGCAAAAAAGCCGGTGAATACGGCAACTCTCTCGATGAAGAGATAGCCCTGCTCTTCATCCACGGCCTGCTGCACCTGCTCGGCTACGACCACGAAACGGATAGCGGGCAGATGCGTAAAAAAGAGGAGGAGCTGATACGCCTTTTCGGGCTTCCCGATAGCCTAATAGTAAGATCGTCAGAGGAGTAACAGTGGATTTTGTCATCTTCACAATCAGTATGGCCGCTCTCATATGGGGAGCCGAGTTTATCATCAAAGAGTCCGAGCGAATCGCTCTTCACTTCAATATCAGCGAGTTTATCATCGGTGCCACCCTCATCGCGCTTGGCACGAGTCTGCCGGAGATGGCGGCCAGCATTTCCGCCAGCGTCAAAGGTCAAAGCGATATGGCGGTAGCCAATGTGCTCGGTTCCAATATAATGAATATAGCGCTCGTTCTCGGTCTCGTCTTTTTGATCGCATCGAAGATTGCTCCCGATAGAGATCTTTTCTTCAAAGATAGCGCATGGCTTCTTTTCCCGGCGATCATCTTTCCGCTGATGATCCTGGACGGTTCGCTCTCGAGACTCGACGGTTTTTTGCTTTTCGCGATGATGGGGGCGTATGTTCTTTTTCTCTTGCAGTCTCACGGAGAGGATGAGATAGCCGAAATAGACGAAGATCTGAAAAAGGAGCCTTTCAACTGGCCAAAAACGGCCGGACTGCTTCTTGTCGGGTTCATACTGGTGGTAGTCGGAGCCGACTACGCCATAGAGAGCGCCGCCAATATCGCAAAAAGCTTCGGCATAAGCGAGTGGATCATCGGCCTTTTACTGATAGCTTTCGGAACGAGTCTGCCAGAACTGGTAGTAAGCATCAAGGCGGCACGCAAAGGGAAAGCGGATATGAGTATAGGAAACATAATAGGCTCCAATATGGCCAACACTTCCGTAGTGCTCGGATCGGCCGCCATGACCAGACCGCTCTCCATAGATCTTTCTACCGGCTCTTTCGATATCTTTTTGATGATGGGCGTCACGCTGATGCTCGTGTTCATCACGGCAAACAAGCTATACGCGAAAGCCTCCGGAGTGATGTTGCTGATCGTACTTGCCATATTCTTGCAAAATGCACTGAGCGGTTAAAGGGGATCTCTACTTCATATAGCCGTTGTCCACCAGCCAGTTATATATCTCTTTCGCTATGGGACCGGCCGCGGAGCCGCCGTGCCCGCCGTGCTCCACCAGGATTGTCACGACAAACCGCGGTCTCTTGTAAGGAGCGTACGTAGTAAGCCACGCATGGGATCTGTGGTAGTAGGCCAGTTCGGACTCTTTCATGCGTTTCTTCTCCTCCTGCGGAATCCCGATCACCTGTGCCGTTCCGGTTTTACCGGCAACTTTCACCTTCGTCCCTTTCATAGCTTCGTAAGCTGTACCTTTGGGATGGTTGCACACTTCGTACATAGCCCTTTGAACAAGCGGAAGTACACGCTTCTCTCTCAAGGTAAGAACATCCTCTACCTTCGGTTTCAAAGGCTCTTCGCCAAGAGATTTGGCCAAAAACGGAGTAGGAAGCTTGCCGGTAGCCATAAGTGCGGTAAACCTGGCGATCTGCATCGGCGTCACCAGCAAATACCCCTGCCCGATCGACGCGTTTAGCGTCTCGCCCATATACCACGGCTGCCCATATTTGCTCATTTTCCATACCTTGTCGGGAACGGCGCCTATAAATTCGTTTGGAAGATCTATACCCGACTTTTTCGCAAAACCCATTTTTCTCAGTTCATGTGCGAGTTTGTCGATACCTACAAGAAGGCTTCCTTTATAGAAGTAGACATCACAACTCTCCCTTATGGCCTTTATCATATCCGTCTCTTCGTGACCGGTACTCTTCCAGCATCTGAAGCGGTGCTTCCCAAGCTCTATCGAGCCGTTACAGTAGAATTTCGTGTATGGAGAGACCTTTTTGGAGTCTACGAATGCGAGCGCCACACCCGGCTTGATGACGGATCCGGGCGGATAGAGACCGTGAATCAGCTTGTTGGTAAAAGGGTGCTGAAGATCTTCTATGAGCTTTTTCCACTCCTTTCGGCTGATTCCGCTGACGAAATCGTTGGGATTGTATGCCGGGAAACTTCCGGCACTCAGTATCGCTCCGTCGGTTCTCATCACTATCACGGCACCCGCTTTGTGCTGCCTGCTGAAGAGCTCCGATATGAAGCTTTGAAGCCTCATATCTATATTCAGCACAATGTTTCTGTCCTCTTTGGGAGGCACCGTCTTCATTACTTCAATCTGTTTGTTGAAGGCGCTGACCTTTACCTTTTTATAGCCGGGCTCTCCCTCCAGGAATCTGTTGTAGTATCTCTCGAGTCCGCTTTTGCCGGTAGTCATAGTCAGTTTAACCACCGGATCGTCATTCATGTCCTTCTCGTTTGCCTTTCCTACGAAACCAACTATATGGGCAGTCATAGAGCCGTACGGATAGTAGCGTTTCGTGGTCGGTCGTATACTGATATGCTCTTTTCTGGAGAGGGCGGTATAGTGGGCGAGTACCTTTTCATAAGGAAGAAAACGGACAACTACGATAGGATCGTGACGATACGGAGAATCAAGACGCCTGTATCTCTTCTCGAGCTTCGTGATATTCTGATCCGGAAAGGAGTTTACGATCTCCTTCAGAGCCCTCTTTAGAAGCGGCTCCTTTTTTTTGGAGCTCAAATGGGGATCTATCAATATCTTGAAGCCGATCCTGTTTATGGCTACAGGCTCTCCGAAACGATCGAGTATCTCGCCCCTAACGGGAAGAATCCACTCTTTCTTGATGATATTCTGAGTAGCGAGCGCTTCGTAGTAGGTATTTGATTTGACGGTGAGCTGGTATATTCTAACGAGCAGAACGATCCAGACAAGAACGAAAAACGATATTACTATTTTTATCTTCAAAACAGCATGACTCCGAGTATATCCATGAAAAAGTAGTAAAAGAGCACACCGGCGGTATCTATCACCTTTTCACCCATCAATACGCCATATCCGTAGAGAAACGAAAAATATAGAAGGTCGAATATGATAGCGCTCAAAACCTTGATCATGGGATCCATATGCAGAGTGTGTGTAATCTTGTTGTCGAACAGTACGAAAGTGAAAATCATAACGCTCCAGACTCCATAAAGAGGGAGTCCCCACATCGTCTCGAAAACAAGCGCATAGATCATCCATACGGCTATATGAGGCAGACTTTTGGCCCTTACAGCCTCCCGCCACTTTACATAGGCAAGACCGAGCATCGGCGGTAGAAGCGGATATAGCGTCTGCGCCGTAGGATATAGAACGATAAACAGATAAAGAAAAAATAGCGTCAGAGCCTTTTTATCAAAGAGATCTCGTTGCATACCGGAAAATATTTGCATTTGATACAGTCCGCCCATATTTTGTGTTCCGGGATAGACTCCTTCGGAATCTCCGTAAAACCGAGACGCTCGAAAAAGTTTCCCATATAGGTAAGTGCAAGCACTTCCGCGACTTTGAGACGCCGCCCCTCTTCGACAGCCTTCTCTACCAGCATACTGCCGATTTTTCTGTGACGATGCCCCTCTTTGACGATTAGACTTCTGATCTCCGCGAGCCTCATAGAGTGGATATGAAGCGCTACATATCCGATGATTTCACCGCTCTCTTCATCGATCGCGACGGTATAGGAGCGGATATTGGTCGCCAGTTCGTCATCGCTGCGCGGAAGTATTATCCCCTCTTCCACCTCCTTTTTTACGATCTCCTGCATCTGCGGAATATCCGTAAGAAGCGGTTTGGAGAATATCACGGACACTCTTTTCCCCCTATGGCTATATCGAAAACGAGCCTCTCGAGCTTGTCTATTCCGCGCTTTTTGAGATTTGAAACCATAATCGCGTCAGGATGATCTTTCAAAATCTTCGAGACATCCTTCTGCTTGAGTTTGTCGGCCTTGGTAAAAACCTCGATATAGCACTGGTCCGGCTGGATAAAACCCTCTATATAGCGTTTGACCTCTTCATCTATCGCTTCGTTTGGGTGTCTCGCGTCACGAAGGTGAATGAAGAGCCTGATGGTTCTTCTGTTCATGATAAACTCGTTGAGGCTCTTTTGCCACTCATATTTCATGCTTTTCGACACCTTGGCGTAGCCGAATCCCGGAAGATCCACGAAGTTTAGTCTGAATTTCCGATCCGTTTCGTCATCCTTGTAGATCACTTCGAAGTAGTTGATGAGTCTCGTCTTGCCGGGTGTCGAAGAGCTTTTGGCAAGATTTTTTCTATGCGTGAGAGAGTTGAGCAGAGAACTCTTGCCCACATTGCTTCGCCCGAGAAAGACCACCTCTCCTACACTCTCCGGCGGCGCCTCTTCGATTCTGCTCGCGGAGGTTACAAACGATGCGTCAACGATCCTTGGCTTCATCCGTATCCTCCACTTTGAAAATGAACTTCACCGGCCTGGTATCGTTTCCTTCCACATTCGCCCGGCCGGTACTTTTGTCTACGACGACCTTTTCACCGATTATGGTTCTGTCCATGTTCGGCTCTTTCAGTACGACGTTTCCGTAAAGCTCGTACAGGTCGTCGAGCGGCTTGTAGACGAGTTTGTCAGCCTTTCCTACATAGTAGCTTCCGTTTTGCATATGGATTATGAAGCTGCTCTCTCCTACTGCCTCGTAACGCTCCGGTTTTCTATTTTCGTCGAAATATACAAAAACCCTGGTAGCGTTCAGTTCATCGCTACCCTTTTTCATATGAACGTTACCGCTAAACCTTGTAACTCTTTTTAGCTGGTCCGCTTCGAAGTGGTCCGCGGTAATCTCCACATTTTCCGCATATAGAGTACTGACGGCCGCCAGGAGTAGAAAAACAAAAAATCTTTTCAACTATATATCCTCTGTTTCGATATCGGCTTTTATGGAATCGGCCCTGATTTTACCACTTTTTTGATAATAAACCATATTTTTGCCTCTTACAACACTCTTGCCGTAGTAGGCTGTAAACGGATACCCCTGAGTCGAATAGTTTCCCTTTTTGATGTCGTAGTTGATCCTCTCCGTCAGGATTTTCCAGCCGTCATCTCGCAAGAGTACTACACTCTTTGTAAAGAGGATATTTCTGTTTTCCCTGTACAAGGCCTCTTTCGCCGCTATGGACTCGACTCCGTGAGGAGCGAGACGCTTGAAGTAGGGGTCCTTGACTTTCATGACGTTCGAAAACCTTTCGGCCATCATACCGCGCCCCACACTCTCTACACCGTTCTTCGTAATTTCGAAGCTTTCGAAGTTGAAAAAGACTATCTGGGGGATACCCTTTTTGTCCACCGTAGCGACTCTATGCGGCTTGAGCAGAAATATCGCGGCGAGTGCAGCGGCCAACAGAATGAAAAGGGCATGTTTTATATTCAGATTCAAAGCCACTTCGAAAGATACTCCTCTTCCAGACCCTCTCTCAAAACCAGCAGTTCGATCATCTCCCTCACCGCGCCGTCTCCGCCCTTTCTGCTCAACACCGTATCGGCTATCTCCACCACTCGATGCACCGCATCCGCCGGAACGAATGAGTGGCCGCACGCCTTTAGCATTCTATAGTCGTTGAGATCGTCGCCGATGACGGCGGTTTGTGAAATGTCGATACCAAGTTCGTCGCAAAGCTCTTCGAGTTTTGCAAGCTTGTCCTTCACTCCCTGATAGTAGTGCTCTATGCCAAGCTCCTCGGCGCGCCTTTGGACGATCTTCGAGCTTCGCCCAGTAATTATGGCCGCATGGCGTCCGAGTGCTATCCAGTTGACGATGGCGAATCCGTCTTTGACGTTGAACGACTTTATCTCGTCACCAGCGGCACTGTAGACGATCTTTCCGTCGGTCATACATCCGTCCACATCCAGAACGATCAACTCTATCACAAAACACCCTTCGTACTCGGAACTCCGGCCCTCTTGTTAGGCAAAAGAGCCCTGCGCAGCGCCACCGCATAGGCCTTGAACGCAGCCTCCACTATATGGTGACGGTTCTTTCCTCTTAGAGCCTCCATATGTACCGTTATCGAAGCGTTGAAGGTGAGTGCTCTGAAAAACTCCTCTGCAAGCTCGACGTCGAACCTGCCGACTTTCCCCTCCACGTCGATCTCGTATACGAGATACGGCCTGTTGCTAAGATCCATCGCGCACGAGACGGCCGCTTCATCCATGACCACTACGCTGTCGCCGAAGCGCTCGACGCCGCTGAGCGGATAGATCGCCTCGTAGAGCGCCTGCCCCAGAACTATACCCACATCTTCTACCGTATGGTGGTCATCCACATGCGTATCACCGTCACACGATATCTCCAGATCGAAAAAGGAGTGTTTGCTGAAGCTTTCGAGCATATGGTCGAAAAAACCGACACCCGTGCTTATCTTGGACTCGCCTCTTCCTTCTATATCGAGCTTCAGCTCGATCCTGGTCTCTTTCGTCTCTCTTCTTTTTTCTACCATACTCTCTTATCCCCTTATTATGAATGCGCCCGGAATCCCCCAGGCCCTTATAAAGTCTTTCGCTTCGGCTTCACTCTTGAATCCTGTCATCCAGACCCTGTAAAGAGGTTTGCCGTCCACGATGAATTTCATGATTTTCGTCCGGTAGCGACCCTCGAAGTTGTCGTATCTCTCCTTGTATATCTTCGCTCCCTCGAGACGACGGAAGGATCCCACCTGCACACCGAATCCGGAGAGTACCACCTCGCGTCTTGGCAGATTCCCTTTCCCGGCCGCTACGGACGCTATTAGGGAGTCGAAGCCGAGTACTTCCAGTGTCACCGGCGCAGTTCCGGTTTTGTCTATGCCGATTCTCTTGCCTGCCGAATACGACAGATCCACGATCCTGCCGCTTACAAAAGGCCCCCTGTCGTTGATACGCACCACGACCGAACGGCCGTTTCTTTTGTTGGTGACACGCACCATCGTATTCATCGGCAACGTCTTGTGAGCCGCCGTCATCGCGTACATGTTGTAAATCTCTCCGTTGGAGGTTTTGCCGCCGTGAAAATCTGGACCGTACCAGCTCGCTATACCCTCCTGTCTCCATCCTACCGAAACTATCGTCGGATAGTAGCGCTTTCCGTTTATCGTGTACGGGCGCAGAGTGGCCCTGTGTATGGCTGCCGAAGATCGCGGCTTGGATGCGGCCGGCTCCATGTGGCCGGAGTACGGCTTGGATGCACACCCGCCAAAAAAGAGTATCAGTGCCGCTACAAAGAGAGCGCCGGTACTAATTCGGAATGACAATCTTGTCACCTATATGGATTGTATTGCTTTTTAGATCGTTTCTCGCTTTGAGAGTGGCGACCTTTATACCGAATAGTCTGGCGATCTTGTATATCGAATCTCCCTTCTTGACCCTG
>JAMONQ010000128.1 GCA_027065635.1 Campylobacterales bacterium
AGGCGGATGGGTATACTTCTGAATAGGCCTGAACTCCTGCGGAAGTTCCTCTATATCCACCTTGTTGGTACTTCCGGTATGATTTTTTATGTAGTCGACACTCACCTCTCTCTCCATGAAAAGGTGGTGGCTCCCCTCTGCAATGTTGTGCATGATGTTTTTGTTTATTTTGATCAGGCGGGTGAAATTCACCTCACTCATAGCCAAAACTCCGACTGCCAATACCGCGACAAGCGCGCCTATGAGGACCAACTGTTTCTTGTTCTCTTTCATATCGGCCCTCCTACTCGTGCTCTGCGCCGGCGTGTGACTCTTCTCCGGCTTCTTCGTCATCGGCCGCTTCCGAACCCTCTTCTACCTCGGCAGCGGCATAATTTGGCTCTTTCCTCTTGTAGTTATAGAAGGCTTCGTCATATACCGTACCTATCTTGTCGAGCTCTTTACCCAGTTCGTAATGTCCTACATATTTGTGACAGTCCACACACATTGCCTGCACCTTCTTGTGCTCCACTTCTACCTGAAGTTTGCCGGAAAAGTAGGCTTTGTGGGCCAGATACGCCTTCTTGTTCGGTTTGGTGGCGTTTAGAAGGTTTTCATGACAGTGCAGACAACTGCTATCGTAGAGGAACTCCCTTCTCTCTTCCCTCTTCTCTTTCCAGTCGATTCTGTAGGTATCCATAGTGATTTCGGCGACCACATCGTGTATACCGGTTCTTACCTTCTGAACGAGATATCCGAGCGTAGACTCGTGAGGAAGGTGGCAATCCACACATTTAGCTACAAACCCGGTTTTGCCAAAGCCTCCATGGACGCTGTTCAGGTAAGCGTTCGCCATAGGTTTCATGGAGTGACATGAGCTACAGAAGTTGACCGCCGAAGTCTCCTTCACCGCTACGGTTGTAATAAAAGCTATCACCAGACCGACGACGGTAAATATCGCCGCCAGTCCGATTATCAGCTTTTTACTCGGTTTTGATCCATCCATGTTTGAACCGCCATTCTCTACATTCACGCCTCTCTCCTCTTTTAGTATTGTTGCCAAAGTTGGTTTTTGTCCGAAAATCGAGGTTCTTTCAAATCCGCTTCAGCTTCAGACGGACTCGAACCTCTCACTTTCGCAAAAGCTGAAATTATAATTTAATATCATAATTAGCAGCCTTTACTAAAGAATCGGATTCGATTATAAAGGGAGTTTTATTAAATTGTGATTAAAAGATAATCTTTTGACTTTATTTTACTCTAAATTTTCCATTTCAATTACTTTTTTAAATAATGATGTACATAATCATAAAATATTTATATATAAAAAAGAGTAATGTAAAAATAGTGTAAAAATTTGTGGCTGCTAAACTTCGCGGTAGTTGTGCCGATTCTATTTTGAAGGCGGTTTTATAAATATAAAGGCTTTATCCTTTCCAAAAATCACTAATTTCACTTTTAAATTTTACGACCATGTCGACAGATGTTTCTTTATAGCAGTTTTAGGCGGTATTTTTAACTGACTGCACCAAGTTTTTAAAACTGTATACGTGATATACTAAAAAAAGAACATCATGTATATAATCTCAATAAAAGGATAGAAAGTCATGGGTAGAGTCGCATTGACATCTTTGATTCTCATATCATCTCTGTATGCGTCCGAGGGTGAAGAGATATTCAACAAGATATGTTACATATGCCACGGTAAACATGCGGAAAAGAGATCGCTCGGAGTCAGCAAGGTGATTGCTGGGTGGAAAGCGGAAAAGATTGTCGAAAAACTGAAAGAGTACAAATCCGGAGGGCTGGATCAGTACGGTTTCGGGAACATGATGAGAAACAGGGCTACCAAACTCACTGACGAGCAGATGGAGGCGGTCGCAAAATATATAGAGTCTCTCGGCAAACAGGAGAAAAGCGGTAAGTAGATTCACAACCTTCTATGTCATATTTGCACTCGCGAGCCAAAGAAGTACAGTTTTGATATAATATGCCCTTCTTTGCAAAATGACAATAAGGGAGGGCATCTGTCTATGAAAAGGATCCTGCTTCTTTCTCTGACGATTTGCGCGGCACTGTTCGCCGAAAAGGCCGACATCCTCGATGCAAAAATCAAAAAGAGCTACGGCGGAAGCTATATAGCCGACGTCAAAATCCGGCACCACGATATAGACAACAAGGATTTCGTCAGTGAATGGGATATACTCGATCAGAATAGAACTCCTATTACCTTGAGGCTCGAGTTTGGCCCCAAGCCGGGCAAGGAGGTATTCGAGTCGCAGCTGATAGGCTTCAGGATACCGGAAGGAACGACGAAGCTTATCTTTAGAGCGAAATGCTCAAAAGAGGGCTACGGCGGCAAGGAGTTCATACTCGAACTGCCCCGAAACGATCTCAACATATCCAGGTGACCGCCAAGCTCTCTGCGGCGGCCTGAATATCCGACAGAAACGGACGAGGGCTTTAATGAGTCTTCGTAAACGGCATGCCGGTCGATAATATCAATAATTTAAATAGTATCTAATGTGAATGTGACTACACTACGTCCATAAATCAAAATAGATAGCGAGGAGTTGACGATGAAAAAGATATATGCCGGTGCGGCGGTTGTTGGCCTGCTCTTTCTCGGGTGCGGCGACAAACCTGAAGAGAATGTGCAAAAACCGACGGTAATCCCGAAAAGCGCACAAGAGAGCGGTACGGCTGCAGCTCCGGCCGCCGAAGACATATACGGTGTCGCCGCCGAAAAAAACAGTGTAGAGCAGGTTGCCCAGAACCCCCATCAGCAGCAGCCCGGTATCAAAGAGGGTACGGTAGTAGAGAGCATGGATGCGGGAGTCTATACATATGCAAAAATCAACGACGGCAACGCTGAGTACTGGATCGCAGGACCCAAGACCGAGATAAAAACGGGTGAAAGAGTCTCTTTCGCACCCCAGATGTGGATGGAGAATTTCCCGAGCAAAACGCTCAACAGAACCTTCGACAAGATTCTTTTTGTCGCTGTGATCGCCCCGCTAAAAGGCGAAGCGGCGCATAACTGCGAAAGTTGTGACGACAAAAAAGCGATCTCGTCCGAGCCAGAAAGCGTACAAACCCGAAACGTTTCGCAGGAGGCTCCGATTCCCAAAGCGGACGGCGGATATACTGTCGCCGAGATTTATCAAAAGAGCGGCGAGCTGAAAGATAAGATTGTTAGCGTAAACGGCAGAGTCACTAAAGTGGTAAGAGGCGTTATGGGCAAAGACTGGGTCCATATTCAAGACGGCAGCGGCACGGAGGGTAAAAACGATCTCGTCGTAACTTCTCCATCCGCAGACGTACAGGAGGGAGAGACGGTTACTGTAACCGGTAAAGTAAAGACCGACGTAGATTTCGGATACGGATACTTCTATCCCGTTCTAATGGAAGAAGCGAGCTTCAAGAGAGCCGGATAGACTCTTTCTGTACGGGCCGGGTCAAAATGCCCGGCACCGCTTATTTGCAGCATCTAACCGTTAACGAAGTCCGCTATAAGCTTCTCTACCGGAACACCCTCTTCATTCGCTCTTTTCATAAGTTTTTCACCAACCTCGAAGGGTAGGTACATAACCGCTCTGTATGCCTCTTTCTCATTTTCCCGCATCATGTCATACAGATTTTGCATCTCTATTCTCTTATCCTTCTCTACCGGGCTTCTGATAGATTTGTACTCCACCAGCTCACCATCTTTGTATACACCGGAAATTTCAGCATAAACCCAGTAGTAACCCCTGTCTTTACGCATATTTTTCACATAGCCGCTCCAGCTCTTTCGAGCCTTTATACTATCCCACAAGTCCCTGTATACAGACTTGGGCATATCGGGGTGTCTGAGAATGTTGTGCGGTTTCCCGATCAGTTCCTCTTCACTGTAACCGGAAATCTTTGCAAAAGTTTCGTTTACATATGTTATTACACCGTTCAGGTCGGTCCTCGAGATGATAACCTCATCTTCGGGAACCTCCGTCTCTATAAACATATCGAATGTAACATCCATTGCAGCTCCTTCCTCTTTTGTTAATTATAACCCATTCAAAACTTCCCGGATTTGACAGGGGTCAATGGTCGGATCAGGAGCCGCAAATACCTATTCCTGCAAACGGCATTATCTCTCTTCGGTTACAAATCGCATCATGTCTACCATACGGCAGCTGTACCCCCACTCGTTATCGTACCATGCTATGACCTTGGCAGTTCTGTCGCCTACGACCCGAGTAAGATCGGGTACGTATGTACAGCTGTATGAAGAGCCGATAAAATCACTGGAGACACGCTTGTCGGTATCGATCTCTATCAAGCCCTTGAAATCTCCTTCGGAAGCCCTCTTGAAGGCTTCGTCGATCGCTTCGACGTCGATATCTCTCTTCAGGTTCACAGTAAGATCCACCACGGATACGTCTGCAGTAGGTACGCGCATGGCAAAACCGTTCAGGTTCCCTTTAAGATGCGGCATGACAAGTCCTATAGCCTTGGCCGCTCCGGTAGATGTCGGGATCATGTTCATCGCCGCAGCGCGTGCACGTCTGAAATCCTTCTTGTGCTTGACATCCAGAAGGTTCTGGTCGTTCGTATACGAATGGACCGTCGTCATCAACCCGTTTTCTATTCCGAAAGCGTCGTCAAGTACCTTACAGACAGGAGCGAGTGCGTTTGTGGTGCAGCTCGCGTTTGATACGATCGGCTCGCCTTTATAGCTGTCGGTATTGATATTCATGACGAATGTCGGCGTATCGTCCTTTGCCGGAGCACTCAATACAACCTTTTTCACACTCCCTTTTATATGGTTTCGTGCAGTTTCGGTAGTCAGAAAGACTCCTGTACACTCAGCGACGACCTCAGCACCGGTAGAACCGAAATCGAGCTTCGTAATATCTCTTTCGCTGAACATTTTCACAGCCTTGCCGCCGATCTCTATCGTCTCTTCATCCACCACTTTAGCGTCTATTCCGCGATGTACCGTATCATACTTGAGTAGATACTCGAGCATTTCCGGTTTTGCCGTGGTATTGATAGCCACAAGCTCCATATCATCGCGTTCCATCACTATCTTCATGACACACAGGCCGATACGCCCGGTACCGTTTACAGCTACCTTGACCGCCATCTGTTCTCCTTGCTCTCTCATCAATTTGATTCTCTATATCCGTTTGTACGGTTGAACGGATTATAACCGATTGTCGCTTAAAAGAGCTTCGGTCTGCCTCGCTATCTCAAGCTCTTCGTTCGTTTGTACGACCAATACTTCGACCTCGCTATCATCAGCGGATACAATCCTTTCACCGCTACCGTTCCTATTGCGATCCAGCACTATACCCATACCGCGCAGCCCTTGGCATATCATATCCCTTACCACGGGACTGTTTTCACCGACCCCTGCGGTAAAGACAAGCGCATCTATTCTACCGAGCAGTATACTGTAGGCGCCTATATATTTACACACCCTCCTTGCATATAGCTTCAAAGCCGTTCGGGCATCTTCGTCTCCATCCGCCGCCATACGCTCGACATCCCGCATATCGCTCCTGCCGCACAGCCCCTTGAGTCCGCTATCCTTGTTCAGTAGACTCCGCACATCTATCCCCATTTCCTGCAGGAAAGTCGGAATCTCCGGGTCCAAATCCCCGCATCGTGTTCCCATCACAAGTCCTTCAAGAGGCGTAAAGCCCATCGAGGTATCCACGCTTTTGCCGTTTTCTACAGCACATACACTGGCACCGTTGCCAAGGTGCAGAGTAATCAAATTGAGTTCATCGAGCGGTTTTTTCAAGACTTTTGCGGCCTCTTTGGCGACATAGAAGTGGGATGTTCCGTGAAATCCGTACCTTCTAATGGCGTATCGTCTGTAAAGATCGAGAGGTATGGCATACAGATATGCCTCTCTTTGCATAGTATGATGAAAAGCGGTATCAAACACCGCTACCTGCGGCACTTTCGGAGCAAGCTCACGCATGGATACAATCCCTTCGATATTGGCGGGGTTGTGCAGCGGCGCAAGCGGTATCAACTCCCTTAATCTATCGACCACACTCTCATCGACGAGTGTGGGAAAGGTAAAGAGCTCTCCTCCGTGAACCACTCTGTGGCCCACACCGTCAAGAGAGGAGAAGGAGTCCAGCCGACCGCTTTGCAGAATTTTCCTCTCGACTTCATATAGCGCCTCTTTGTACTCCTTGTGCCCTCCGACAAGCTCGACGATGCCTCCTGCGACATCTTTGCCGTCTATAAATAGCTTGTATTTCAAGGAGGAACTTCCTGCGTTGAGCACCAGAGTCTTCACGATTTGCCCGCCTGTATAGCCGTTATGGCCACGGTACTTACGATATCGTCCACACTGCATCCGCGGCTAAGATCGTTGACCGGTTTATCGAGCCCCTGAAGCACCGGTCCTATGGCGATTGCACCAGTAGCGCGCTGTACCGCCTTGTAGGTATTGTTTCCGGTATTCAGATCCGGAAATATGAAGACTGTAGCCCTTCCGGCGACACTGCTGCCGGGCATCTTCTTGCCGGCCACTTCGGGATCTATGGCCGCATCGTACTGAAGAGGACCTTCGATCGGTATTTCCGGCGCCATCTGTGCCGCTATCCTGGCCGCCTCTTTTACTTTTTGAACATCTTTCCCCACTCCGCTCTCTCCAGAAGAGTAGGAGAGAAGCGCCACTACCGGCTCTATACCGAACGACTTCGCCGTCATGGCCGAACAGACTGCTATCTGCGCCAGCTCTTTGGGGTCGGGATCTGGTACTATGGCGCAATCTCCATATACAAGCACCCTCGTATCAAGACACATGAAAAAGATACTGGAGACTATATCTATTCCAGGTTTCGTCTTTATAATCTGAAGTGCCGGCAAAACGGTCTCTCTTGTCGTATGTGTCGCTCCGCAGACCATACCGTCTGCCGCACCCTCCTTTACCATCATGGTGCCGAAATAGGTACGGTTTCCAAGAAGTTCGTATGCACCGTCGAGGGTAAGTCCCTTATCTTTGCGAAGCTCGTACAGGTCTTTTGCATATCTGTCCAGACAGCCGCTTCCGGCCGGATCCACAAAAGTCGCACCATCCAGATCGACACCGAGTATGCCCGCACGGTTGCGTATATCGCTCTCATCCCCAAGAAGCGTGACTTTTGCAATATTTCGTCGCAGTATCGTCTCTGCGGCCTGAAGGATCCGTCCGTCGTCACTCTCCGGAAGCACTATATCTTTTTTCAAAGCGGAAGCGGAAGCGAAAATTCTGTGCAGGAACATGGCAGGCGTGACGATACCTGTCGAGGAGTTCTCGAGCGACTCTTCTATCAGGGATGTATCTACATACTTTTGAAAATGGCCGATAGCGAGATCGATCTTTCTTCTGTGTCCCGATGTGAGCCTGGCTTCACACCTTTGTGCCGCAGCAGCTATACTTATAGTGTCTTCGGGAGTGGAAACGACGGCGATACGAAAATTTTCATCCGATCCAAGAAGTCTCAAAACGGAATCCGCAGGATCGAAACCGCCTCCGACCACCACGGCGGAAGCGGCCGGAAAGTCCGGAGAGTGGTTGGCTGCATAAACAGCCAGAAGAATATCGCTCCTGTCTGCCGGCGTGACAACTATATCCCCCTCTTTCAATCTCTCGAGAAAATGCTCCGGATGCATCGCTGCCACGAGGACCCTTTTTACACTCCTTTCGAGCTGCTTTCTACTCTTTAGCAAGAGTAGTTTTGCATCCAGCGTATCCATGATATCCATAACGGTAGGCCTGTCAAGCTCCTCTTTGTACGGAATCATGAAACATGGCACCCCTTTGGATCCGCCGACTCTTTTGACGGAGCAGGTGAGCTTTTGCCTGACACGGTTTACAAAGAGAGCGATAGGCTTTAGCCCGTCCCTTTTTAAAGAAGAGTACCAGATTGCCATCTCCTCGTTGATGGCTTCCTGACTCTTTCCATCTGCGTTTATCACACCGGCTACCGGTGCGGAGAGGTTTTTGGCGACCTTCAGATCCATATCAAAATCCGTCAACCGTGAAACGTCAGACTTGCCGAATCCAATGCAAAGCACGAAGTCATATTCACTTTTCAGTTTTTCGTAGTGCGAAATGATAGACTCGTAAAGCTCCTCTTCGTCACCGTCCGCGAGATACCTCAGCGCATCTTTTTCTGTCACAGCCCAGGCTTCTTCTCTCTTTTGAACCAAATCGAAACTCTTCAAGACTCCATCGATATCTTCATCATCTTCCGATTCGACTATCGGTTTGAAAACGGCGATGCGCTTGTAGCTGCGTCTTAAAATCTCCATAAGACCCAAGACGATGAAAAAGGCTCCGGCACGACGCTCTTTCGATACGACGAACAGGGTTCCCGCTTTCATGGAGTTCTCCTTCAAAATTTGCAGAGCATCTTTTTGAATAGCTTCTTCGTTTTTCTGAAGTCGGCAAAGCTGCTTCTGAATCTGGAACGCTCCTTGCGCTCGGCCTCTCTCATCTTCGCTCTCAGAGACT
>JAMONQ010000129.1 GCA_027065635.1 Campylobacterales bacterium
TCTATCTTGAAGCCTACCGTATCACGAAAGATAGATTCTATTTGAAAACAGCGGAAGAGACGATCTCCTTCATGTATGAAAAGATGAGCGAAGAGTCGCTCTTTTACAGCGCCAGTGACGCCGACAGCGAGGGGGTGGAGGGAAAATATTTCGTATACGGATACGACGAGGTGTTTCAGGCACTGATCGATAGCGGATTCGACAAAAAGGAGAGTGAGACTATCTGCAAAACTCTCTCCATCACTCCAGAAGGAAATTTCGAAGGAAAAAATATAGTACGTTGCTTCGATCCCACCCGTTACCCATGGTGGCCGAAAGTAAAAGGGATTCTAAAAAAGATCAGAGCGTCCAGAGAGTATCCGTTCGTTGATAAAAAGGTTATAACATCCTGGAACGCCATGATGATCAAGGCACTCTTCATGGCGGCAGCGATAGAGGAGAGATACCTCGACAGGGCGAGAGAGAGCTTGACAGGGCTGTTGGAGATGATGCACAAAGAAAATAGACTCTATCACTCCGCCGTCATAGGCACGGAACCGAAGATCGAAGCCTTTTTGGAAGATTATGCCTATCTGTGCGACGCACTGCTTCAGGCATACCAGACTACACTCGATGAAAAGTGGCTCGAAGAAGCGAAAAAGTTCGCCAACATGGCCATAGAGCTCTTCTATGAAGAGGGGAAGTGGTATTTTAGCAGGGGTGAGTTTCCGACCGTCGCCGATATCTCGGATACGAGCTATCCGGCCAGCTCCGCGATCATCTGCAACGTTTTACTTACTCTCGGCTCTTTATATGGGGAAAGCCGCTACACTCATGCAGCATTCAAGAGTCTCGAATACAACTCCATAAAGATCGTCAAGCAGCCGATCTGGCACGCCGCCTTCGTTACCGCCGCACTACGGTACCTGAAGGAGGATATCGTTATAAAGTCCCTTCCAAACCGCCTTGAAGATGCCAGGGAAGCGGTTTTTAACGCATCGTATCCGTTCATACTGCTAAAGAGCGAAGCGATACCGGAGTACCTGATTTGCGGCCGCCACAGCTGCTTCGCCTCATGCACCACTACGCAAGAGCTTCAAAAGAGTCTCGAAGAAGCGGTCCGATAGAGCGAAAAGGGGAGTTACTTTCGTACCTCTGCGCTCTCTTTTTTTCCGCTCCCTTTCAGGATCAGATACCCTACAACCCCGGAGAGGAACGAACCAAGCAATATCGCCAGCTTGTCGGCATACTTGTATACTTCACTGTCGCTAAACGCCAAAGAGTCTACAAAGAGACTCATCGTAAAACCGATACCGGTCAAAACGGAAACACCGTATAGCTGCCGCCACGTTGCACTATCCGGCAAAGTTGCGAGCTTTAGCTTGATCGCGAGCCAGCTGAAACCGAAGACACCGACCTGCTTTCCTATAAAGAGACCGAGCATTATGCCCAGAGGAACGGGTCCAAACATCTCATCCAGAGATATACCGCGCAGATCTACCCCGGCATTGACGAACGCGAACAGAGGCAAAATCATGAATGCGACCCAATAGTGAAGATCATGCTCCATCTCCTTGGACATGGAGAACTCCTTGCCGTCAGCGCTTCTGGATTTGAGCGGTATGAAAAAGGCGAGTGCTACACCCGCGAGGGTGGCATGGACACCGGACTTGAGCACACTGACCCATAGTACGGTTCCCACCAGAATGTAGGCGGCTTTTTTGGCCACACCCATGCGGTTCATGACAAACAGTACTACAAGAGCCGTGGATGCGATTCCGATAGAGAGCATGGAAAGATCGCTGGTATAGAAGATTGCGATGATGATTATGGCACCGAGGTCGTCGATGATAGCCAGCGCCATCAAAAATATCTTCAGCGATACCGGCACCCTGTTGCCCAGTAGCGACAAAATCCCCAGAGCGAAGGCGATATCGGTAGCGGTCGGAATCGCCCATCCGTTCATGGCAAAGGATTCTCCCTTGTTGAAAGCGATGTAGACCAGAGCCGGCACGACCATTCCTCCAAGAGCGGCGATTCCCGGAAGAGTCGCCTGCCTTACGGAGGATAGATGCCCCTCCATCACTTCACGCTTGACCTCCAGGCCGACAAGAAAGAAGAAGATCGCCATCAGTCCGTCATTTACCCAAAGAAGCAGCGGTTTCGCGATCTGAAGCGCTCCGAAGCGTATCTCCACAGGTGTATGCAAAAATCCGCTATACCACTGAGAAAGCGGACTGTTCTGCAAAATCAGCGCCAATACGGTAACAGCTATTAGCAGCAAACCTGCCGACGACTCCTTTTTTATGAAATTCTCTATAAAGCTCATTTTCAACCTCTCGTTAGCTTGTTTGAATCAGGGGCATTATATCTTTTCGCACACTATCCAAAACCTCTGATTACAAAAGTAATGACACCGCTTCAACTTCACCACAGAAATCATGTGTCATTTTGGATTCAAAGGTCAAAAACTCTCTACGACGGAGTTTTCGAGCTCTTTTGGATCTATTCCGATCATCCCGGCTATTTCGATACTCCCTTTTATATCGCCATTTTCAACCATTTTTGAAATCTCGAGATATTTTCCGAAAAATCCGTCGCCGTTTAAAAGAGCCGCTTTTATCGATACGTCAACGGCAATCTTGCGCAACAACTCCTCCATACGGATGCCAAAAAGCGTATCCGCAAGAGAGAGCATACCCAAAAAAGCGGCCATATCCTCCTCTCTCGGAGTAGATCCGTGCAGTCTGGCAATCTTGCGCAAGAGCCTCGAGCGAAATGCCGCCAAAGACGCGAGCGGTGAACTCTCGATCTCGCCGGCGTCACTGTTTGCATAAGAGAGCAGGTAGGTCCATCTAACCAGCTCCCGTCTTCCCAGCATCGTAACCGCTTGTACTATAGACTCTATCGGCCTGTGGAAAGAGAAGTGTGCGGAGTTTAAAAACTGCAACAATTGCAAAGACAGATCAGGAGCCCTCTCGAAAGCCGAAGCGATCTCTCTGGGACCGCTCTCTTCGTCGTTTAGAAGTGTAGTCAGCTCGAGCAGTACACCCTTGCCGGGATCGAGAGATCTTCTCGAGCTGATCTGCGGCTTCGCGAAAAAGTACCCCTGAAAGAGTGAACAGCCGACATCCGTATATCGATGATACTCCTCTCTCGTCTCTACCTTCTCGGCGAGAAGGAGCAGATCCGGATAGTGCCGCTTCAACTCGTCCGTCGCTTTTTTCACCTGCTCTATACTATTCTCTCTTATATCGATCTTTACAATATCCATATACGGAAGAAGAGCGCCGTACATTTTGAAAAAGGTTTCATCAAGCACCGCATCGTCAAGCGCGAACCTGTATCCAGCCCTTTCAAGCTCCCCCACTCTCTTGCACAAGGTATCGTCTACTTCGACACTTTCGAGTATCTCTATTACAAATCTATCCTTTGGAAGCATCATGATGAAGTCGCTGAGGATAAAGGCTTTATCGGCATTTATAAAAGCGACCCTATCGCCGACCAGTCTCTCCATCCCGAACTGGTTCAGAGTATTTACCGCAACTCTGCTCGTCGCGTAAAAATCGTCCGATACGCTTGCGCCGCTGCCAGATGAAGTGCCGGAGAAATCCCTGAACAGAAGCTCGTAGGCATATAATCTCTTCGAAGCCGTAACTATGGGCTGTCTCGCTATAAAAATTGAGTTCATAAACAGATTTTATCATAAAGAAATTAAAAGTATGGCATCGAATCTCGTCCGCTCGCCTCTTTCCGAAAAATCAGAAAGAGCGGATCTGGGATTCGTCAAACCCGGGAAGTTTCAAAAAGATCTCCCTCCAGATCCTTCTCTTCTCTTCAAAAGGCATAGCGGCATATGCGGGAGATGGAGAGGGTAGAAGAAAGAGCGGCAGGTTAGTTACACTCTTGTAGTGTCTGTTGTATAGCGTATAAGCCTTTTTTCCGGTAAAGAGGATTGATTCGATATTGGGATAGTTTTTCAGAAGTGCCGGTATGTCGTTTGGCCTGCATGCCTGAAGATTCGTATCGGAGGAGTTGCTGCGCTCACACTCGGCTATTACGTCCCACAAAGCGATTCCGGTGCGCTTCAAAAGCTCTATTCTCTCCTCTTTGCTGCCTGCCGGCATATCAAAAAGCATAGAGAGTATAGGCCAGAACTGATTTCGCGGATGGGCATAATAAAATGAGTCGTCAAACGATTTTATACTTGGGAAAGAGCCCAGAATAAGGGTCTTGGAGTCGTTTTCCACTATGGGATCGAAAGGGTGGATAGATCTTTTCACAATAAAAGAAAGAGTTTCAAAAAAGGAGGCGGGAGTCCAACACTCCCGCTCCTCTTTACTCGACTTCGGCGTCGATAACGTCGTCGTCACCGCCTTTTTTTGCACCGCCTGATTGCGGCTGCTCTCCGCCTTGCTCTTTTTTGTACATAGCTTCGGCGAGTTTGTGACTCACTTCTGTCAGAGCCTTCACCTTCTCCTCGATCTGCTCCTTGGTGACATCCTCGTTTTTGAGTGTCTCTTTAAGAGCATCGAGAGCCGCCTGGACCTTCTCTTTTTCACCGGCTTCGAGATTGTCGCCGACTTCACCGAGACTCTTTTCAGTCTGATAGACCAGTGCATCTGCCTGGTTCCTGGTCTCGATAAGTTCTTTACGCTTTCTATCCTCCTCTTTGTGAGCCTCGGCGTCTCTGACCATCTTTTCGATCTCCTCTTCGCTCAATCCCGAAGAGCCGGTGATCTTGATCTCCTGAGATTTACCGGTCGCCTTGTCCTTGGCGCTTACTGTAAGGATACCGTTCGCGTCGATATCGAAAGTCACCTCGATCTGAGGCACACCGCGAGGAGCCGGCGGGATTCCAGTCAGCTCGAACTGTCCGAGCGACTTGTTGTCTTTCGCCATTTCGCGCTCGCCCTGTACGACATGGATCGTAACTGCGGGCTGGTTATCCTCCGCTGTGGAGAAGACTTGCGACTTCTTGACCGGAATCGTGGTACCCTTCTCGATGATTTTTGTAGTTACGCCGCCCAGAGTCTCGATACCGAGGCTAAGAGGCGTTACATCAAGAAGGAGTACATCTTTTACGTCTCCTTTCAATATACCGCCCTGAATCGCGGCACCGATAGCCACCACTTCGTCAGGGTTCACAGACTTGTTCAACTCTTTTCCGAAGAAGTTCTTGACCTTCTCCTGTACCAGCGGTATACGAGTGGAACCGCCGACCATGACTACCTCTTTGATCTCGCCCTTGCTCAGACCGGAATCTTTGAGAACCTCTTCAATCTTTGTGATTGTAGAGTCGATGAGATCTACTATCAGGCTCTCGAATTTCGCTCGGTTGATCTTCATCACAAGGTGCTTCGGTCCGCTAGCGTCAGCTGTGATAAAGGGCAGGTTGATCTCTGTCTCCTGTGCGGCAGAAAGCTCTTTTTTGGCATTTTCAGCAGCCTCTTTCAGACGCTGCAGAGCCATGACGTCCGCTTTTAGATCGATACCGTTCTCTTTCTTGAACTCTTCGGCTATATAGTCGATGAGTCTGTTGTCGAAGTCGTCTCCTCCAAGGAACGCGTCACCGCCGGTCGCCAAAACCTCTACGACGTTGTCGCCGGTTTCGAGGATGGTAACGTCGAAGGTTCCCCCTCCAAGGTCGTATACACAGATCTTCTCGGCCTCTTTCTTGTCGAGTCCGTAGGCAAGCGCCGCAGCGGTAGGCTCGTTTATGATTCTCAATACGTTGAGGCCCGCAATAGTACCCGCCTCCTTCGTAGCTTTTCGCTGAGAGTCGTTGAAGTATGCGGGAACGGTGATAACCGCTTCCGTAACCTCTTCTCCGAGGTAGGCTTCGGCATCCTCTTTGAGTTTCATAAGGATCTTTGCGGAAATCTCCTGCGGAGTATATGTCTTTCCGTCTACCTCGACCGCGCAGGCGCCGTTTTTATCCACTACATGGTAGGGAAGTCGCTTTTTGGCTTCGGCGGCCTTCTCTTCGTTACACATCAAGCCCATGATTCGTTTTACGGAGTAGATCGTCTTCTCCGGGTTGGTCACCATCTGACGCTTCGCCGGATCTCCGACCAGAATTTCACCCTTTTCCGTAAACGCCACAACGGACGGAGTTGTGTTCTTTCCCTCCTTGTTGGCTATGATTTTACCTTCGCCCCCTTCAAATACAGCCATCGCCGAGTTTGTGGTTCCGAGGTCTATTCCTATAACTTTTCCCATCTTTTCTCCTTCCAAATAAATTGGTTTATATTTTTGTTGAGTCTATTATACTCAACTTTTTGCGATATTTGTGCTACCTAAGTAGCATAACTACTTGGCTACACTCACCATAGCCGGTCTTAGGAGCCGCTCTTTATATGTGTACCCTTTTTGAAGCACCTGAACGATCTGTCCGCTCTCGTGCTCATCACTCTCCACCTGCATCACAGCTTCGTGGAAGTTGGGGTTGAAGCCCTGCTCCATCTCCACAGCCTTTATATGGTGTTTTTCAAATATCTTGACAAACTGATCCAGTGTCAACTGAACCCCTTCACGCAGCTTTTGAAGATGCTCGTCGGCTCCCTCTTCCGGGGTAGGTATCGAAGCGAGCGCCAGTTCGAGCGAATCCATAACCGGAAGCAGGTCTCTTGCAAACTGCTCCTGGGCGTAAGCTACGCTCTTGTCCTTCTCACGCTCCATCCTCTTTTTGATATTTTCGAACTCCGCATGCATTCTCAAATATCTGTCTTCGCACGCTTTGAGCTCCTCTTCACATCTTTTCAGATCACTCTCCTCTTCCGCAGTTTCATCAGACTCTTTGGTTTCGGAAGCCTCCTCCTCTTCTTTGGCTACCTCACTCTTTATCTCTTCATCTCTCTCTCTTTTATGCTCTTTGCCGGACATATCTCAAACCTCCTTGAATATCTTCGTAAAATCCTGATCTATCGCACCGATACAAAGCATCTTGGTCGGCCTGTTCTCGATTACGGAGTCCACCCTCAAAGCCATGAAACCTTTAGGCAGCAGCGGATCGAAATAGAGTCCGCATCCAAGCTCTTCTATGATATCTCCGTCGAGAAAGTGGCGGATGTTCCGCTTTCCCCAGCTGCTCTTTTCGCCCGCGACACGAATCAGAGCCTCCGAATTTACGGAGGTGATCTCTTCATCGTTTTTGGCACGCATCTTGTAGTAGAGAGAGATCATACCTACATCCTTGGCTATTCGCTTCACCTCTTCGAGCTCATATCCTATAAGCCCGTTCATAAAGAGTTCAAGCTGTGCCTGATAGCGGATGGCATACTCGTCCGTATCGAATACAAGAATCAAAAAGCGATCTTTCACTCTCTCTACAGCGCGCAAACGATTGCTTTTGACAGGTTTGAAGAGGATGAAAAGATCCTCCTCTTCACCTATCCGCGCCACTTCGCTCATTGCGTCGCTCAAAAGCTCCAGCTCGCGCAGATGTTTTCGCCAGTACCTTTTCATTGTACTTTCAGTCGGGATCCTGCCGCTGCTTTTGTGAAGCTGAGTCAGATCCCCGCGCTCTACCATCTGATTGAAGTAGTATCGTATAGTCGCCGGAGCTATCTGAAACGGCAGCTTATCTTTCAACATCGCAGAGCCTATAGGCTCGTGTGTCTGAAGAAAGGTTTTGACAACCGTCTCCAAAATCGCTTCATATTTCTGTTTCATGAGACTATTTTAGCACTTCTTTCTTAAAATGCCAAATTGATTATATCAAATTGAGCGGATTGCTGTCAAGTTTATTTATATAGTAATTAATATATCAATATATAGTTACTCATCTTCGATGACAATACGGGACTGCCGGAACGGATAGGTAGATGAATTTTGCGATTTATAGATTTAAAAAGGAGAGTTGTAAACGGAGGGTTATGTGTCACCGGCGCCTATGCGCCGGATAAGACTATTTGTCGCGGATACCGAGAGCGGCGATCAGCTTGGTGTAGCTGTCGTAGTTCTTTCTCTTTAGATATCGAAGCAGGCGCTTTCGCTGACCCACAAGTTTCAAAAGTCCAAGTCTTGAAGAGTGATCTTTCTTGTTTTCTTTCAGATGCTCTGTAAGATATTTGATACGCTCTGTAAGGAGTGCTACCTGTACTTCCGGAGAGCCCGTATCGCCCTCACCTCTTCCGAACTGTTTGATGATTTCAAGCTTTTTAGCCGAATCCAAAGCCATCTCTGACCTCCTGATTGGTTGATTTTTCCTTAATGCCGGGGCATTCGGGGTCGGTAATTATACATAAAAAAGCAAAGATTTACATAAAATAGACTAAAATGTTACAACTTTTTTTGAGGGGAGTTTATATGTTACTGACCAGGGCGAGCGAATATGCGCTCCTTTCATTGGCGCTTATCGGAGAAGGAGGCGAACCCAAAGATGTCGACACTCTCTCCAGACAGCTCGGCATCTCCAAAAGCTTTCTCGCAAAGATTCTTCAAAGTCT
>JAMONQ010000130.1 GCA_027065635.1 Campylobacterales bacterium
ATGAAACCTGGTTTAAAGCGTGATATTTTCCACCAGTTCACACCTCTTCCCCTTTACGATCAGGGCGTCGAGCTGATAGGGTATCTCTATACCGTTTTTCTGGATATACCACTCTACCGTACGAACAAGTCTGGAAAGTTTTGTCGGGGTGATATTGTAGATGGGTTCGAAGCCTCTGCCGCTTTTTACCTCCACGAAGTGGAGCACTCCGTCCTTTTTCGCAACTATGTCGATCTCCCCGAAACGACTGCTCACATTGCGGGCGACGATCCAAAATCCCTCTCCTACGAGAAACTCGACCGCCGCCTTTTCGGCGATATCGCCTACGGCACGACTCAAGCCGGAAGCACCTCGACTTTCACCGACTTGAATGCGGCTGTCAATATAAGCTCGTCGCTCTCGTCACCGAAAAGATAGTTGATCCTGGACTCCGGATGGTGGAACGTGACAAAGAGTGTGTCGGGGCGCACCTTTTCGGTAAACTTGATACGCAAAGGGGCACTCTGGCCGTACTCGCTTTTCAAAATCACATACTCGGTCCGCGGAAGTTTGCCCGCATCCTCTTCACTCGCCAAAAGAATATCCTCACTGTAGCGATCCTGAAGCTTTTCGCTCCTTTTCGTCTGAGCGGCATTGTTGTACTGTGGCAGAGTCCTGCCGGTAGTCAGGTAGTACCCTCCGCTCACTCCGCCGGATCTAAGCTCCTTTATCATGCCCCGCTCTTTGTAGCCGCGGTAGATAAATTTGCCGAGCCCGTCTTCGGTCCTGAAGTCGAGAAGATGCAGCACAGGAGTGTCTTCAGTATAGACCGGCCACTGCAAGCCCCGTTTTCTGTGACGCTTGAGGCGCAGATATGTTGCCTGGCTGAAACGTCTGTGTGCCACCCGGCGCACTTCGTTCCATAGCTCTTCACTGTTTTTGTAGCTATACTCTCCGCGTATCTCGTTTTCGAGCTTTACGAGCACTTCCCAGTCATCAGGCAGATCGCTCTGCACAAGAGGCTGCGAAAGGTGCAGGCGTCTCATGGCGTTTACATACACACCCTCTTTTTCGTATGCCGACTTTACACCTATGACGATATCGGCCCGTTTCGCGATCTCTGTCATAAAGAGCTCCTGCACCATGATGAACTCGAGCTTTTGCAGAGCCTTTTCTATCTTGTTCTGGTTGGGATGGATATGGGCTATATCTTCACCCATGTTGAGCATCGCCTTTATTTTGCCTTCAAGCATGGCGTCTATAAGCTGAGGAGTCATCAATCCCTCTTTTTCCGGCTTCTGGTAATCCGGAGCGAAATACGGCAAACAGCCCATATCGCATGCTCCCTGAACATTGTTCTGTCCTCTAAGAGGCATGAGACCTGCACCGTTTTTACCGATATTTCCGGTCAAAAGAGCAAGGTGGGTAATAGCCATGACCGCATAGCTTCCGTCCAGATGCTCCGTCACGCCGAGACCCCAGAAGATCATCGACTTTTTCAGTGCATATTCGCGCGCTATCACCGGTATCAGCGTAGCCAGATGTTCATAACCTGGCAGAGTCCTGAAAAACTCCGGATCGGCGTACGGGTCGCTCAGAATGGACTCTTTGAACTCGTCGAAACCGCTGGTACGGTTGCGGACAAACTTTTTGTCGTAGAGCTCCTCCTTCAAAATCACGTGGGCCATCATATTCAGAACCAGCAGATTCGCCTCGTAGGGGATTATCGCCTTGTGCTTGGCGTACTTCATCATCTTTATTTCGCGAACGTCTACGACGGCTACATTGTCGTGCAGGCGGGCAACATCGATAATACGGTTGGCGACGATCGGATGAGCCTCCGTAGTGTTCGATCCTATGATCAGAATGAACTCGGCGTCATATATATCGTTGTAAGGGTTGGTAGCCGCACCTTCGCCGATAGTGGCTCTCATGCCTTTTAGGCTTGGGGAGTGACAGACCCTCGCACAGTTGTCCACATGCGGGGAGTTCATCGCATCGCGGGTGAATTTCTGAAAGAGGTACGCGCTCTCGCAGCTTGTGCGAGCACCGCCGATGGCGCAGAAGCTCTCGTCTCCGTAAGCCTCCCTGATCCTTTTGAGCTTCATGGCCGCCGCTTTTATCGCACTATCAAGATCGGTCGTAAACCACTCCTCGTCAAGAGTTTCGAGCTTACCGTCAAGAGTTTCGGCGATATCCGGATTCGCCTCCAGAAACTTTCTTGCGATTCGCGGCTCTTTCACACGCTCTTTGGCCGTTACGAAATCAAATCCGTATTTCCCCTTGACACAGAGCTTTCCCTGGCTTACGTAGCCGTCCTTGTCCGCTCTTATTTTGCGGATCCTGTTCTCCTCCACCTCCGCTACAATGTCGCATCCGACACCGCAGTATGTACAAACGCTCTCTATCTCTTCGTAATGCAAGTTTCACCTCCCCCGAATCCGCTACTCTTCCATCCGTATCATTACCGGACGCTCTCTGACACTCTCAAGCTCGAACAGATCTTTCAGAGCCTTCTGCATGGAGCGCTCTTCGCATCTGTGCGTAGCGAGCAGAAGCGATGCCGACTCTCCGCTTCCCGGTCTTTGCAGCATTGTCTCGATGGATATATTCTGCTCTCCCATCACCCTGCTTACCTTCGCAAGAACACCGGGCCTGTCCTCCACTTCGAGCCTGATATAGTATTTGCTGACTACCGACTCCCTCTCCATCAGCTCCAGACCGCTCTCGAGAGGGCGCTTGAATCCGAGCATCGGAGAGCTCTTTCCGCCGCGGGCGATAGCGATGATGTCGCTGATGACGGCGCTTGCCGTCGCATCGCCTCCCGCGCCCGGACCGTAGTACATGGTCTCGCCGACCTTGTCACCTATGACGCTTATGCCGTTCATCACGCCGTCGACCTTGGCAATCATACGGCTTTGCGGAACAAGGGCCGGATGGACACGCAGCTCCACGAAGCCTTCCGCCTTCTTGGCTATTCCAAGCAACTTGACCGTGTAGCCGAACTCTTTGGCGAAACCTATATCGGCCTGTGTTATCTGCTCTATCCCCTCTATGAGAATATCTTCCGGCTTGGCATCGATACCGTAAGCTATAGATGCCAGTATCAAGAGCTTGTGCGCCGCATCGTATCCGCCGATGTCAAAAGTCGGATCGGCCTCTGCATATCCGAGCTCCTGCGCCTCTTTCAGTACGGGCTGAAAGTCTACTCCTTCACTCATCATCTTTGTGAGGATGTAGTTGGCCGTGCCGTTTATGATACCGGTGATCGATTCGATATGATTCGCACTGAGCCCTTCACGCAACGCCTTTATGATCGGTATTCCTCCGGCCACACTCGCTTCGAACTCGAACGGAATGTCGCCCGCTGTCTCCTGAAGCTCGTATCGATGGTAAGCAAGAAGCGCTTTGTTGGCTGTAACAACTGCCTTTTTGTTCCGAAGCGCTCTGCTTACGACACGATAGGGCTCTTCCACGCCCCCCATAAGCTCCACCACTACGTCTATCTGCGGATCTTCCAGCACATCGTCAACATTGTCCGTCAATGGGATATCCACGTTTCTCGATCTTTTCAAGTCCCGTACGACACCCTTTTTTACCACTATCTCCTTGCCCGCTCTGGCGCTGATGATATCCCTGTTCTCTTTCAGAATCTGCGCGACACTCTCGCCGACAGTACCTACACCTATGATGCCGACACGGATCATAAGCGATCCTTTCTCGCAAGATGGAGTGAAAAATTACTGATTGTCACTGCATTCCCTTTTTGTTTCATATAGTTTCGTTACCAGGCTCCGGAAAAGCGGAAGCGACTACACATCGCGGTCTATGGCGATATAATCATGTCGCCTCAGCTCTCCTCTTTGAGACTCTTTAGATACTTCTTGATATTTCGCGCAGCCTGCCTTATCCTCTTTTCATTCTCGATCAAGGCGATACGAACATACTGATCGCCGTATTCGCCGAAACCGATGCCGGGGCTCACGGCGACTTTCGCTTCGGTCAGAAGCTTTTTGGAAAACTCGAGACTTCCAAGATGAAGCGCCTCTTTGGGCAGTTTCGCCCAGACAAACATACTGGCGCTCGGCTTCTGGATCTGCCATCCCGCCTTGCCGAAAGCCTCTATGAGTACATCACGCCTCTTTCTGTATTTCTCTATCGTATGATCGACCTCTCCTTCAAGCTCGTCCAGAGCTATGGTGGCGGCTACCTGAATAGGTGTGAACATACCGTAATCGAGCCAGCTCTTTATCTTCTGGAGGGCTCCTACGAGCTTGGGGTTTCCAACGATAAAACCGACACGCCATCCGGCCATATTGTAGCTTTTGGAGAGAGTATAGCTCTCTACCGCCACATCCTTGGCTCCGTCCACGGCGAGAATCGAGGGCGTTTTGTAGCCGTCGAAGGTAATATCCGCATAGGCTATATCGCTTATGATATAGAAGCGCTCCTTTTTGGCGGTATCTACCAGCCGCTCGTAAAATGCCGGAGTCACGGTAGCTGTACTCGGGTTGTGCGGAAAGTTCACCACGACATATTTGGGTCTTGGAACAGACTCTATAAGAGCTTTTTTGAGGTTTTTGAAAAAGAGATCCTCATCCACCTCGTATCTCTCGTTGAATACCAGCTCCATCTTCTTCACGGCGCCGCCGGCGAGCATGAAAGCGTAGGAGTGTATCGGATAGGTGGGATCCGGGACGATTGCCGTATCGCCCGGATTGGTTATCGCCTGAACAAGATGTACATAACCCTCCTTGCTCCCCATGGTCGCCACGGCCTCGGTCTCCGGATCGAGCGCTACGCCGTAGCGCCTTTCGTACCAGTT
Source organism: Campylobacterales bacterium (assembly GCA_027065635.1). Classification (GTDB taxonomy): domain Bacteria; phylum Campylobacterota; class Campylobacteria; order Campylobacterales; family Hydrogenimonadaceae; genus Hydrogenimonas. The sequence continues at coordinate 4,805 of JAMONQ010000130.1, forward strand.
ACATATTGCAAGACGCAATTTGTAGATCCCTTTACTGGCGGAGTAGCCGTGTGTTTTCGGTTTTTTTGCCGACTCTACGAGCTTCTCTATGATCTTTTTGGAGGGAGGGCCGTCGGGATTTCCCATACTGAAGTCGATCACATCCTCACCGGCGCGTCTTGCGGCCATCTTGAGGTCGTTGACTTCGGCAAAAACATACTTTGGCAGCCGTTTCAGTTTTTCAAACTCTATCTCGTCGAACATAATTCTACTTTTCACCTTTTGCGGTCAGTTTCACCCCGCTACGGAGGTTTTCAAGGGTAAATCGATCTCCGATTTTCACATATGCGGCATCTGCCGGAAGTTTCAGACTAAGATACCTCGTACGTGTATCGCTCTGCTTCATGGATAAAATATGCAGCATTTTATCATAAACCACGACATCGGCATACCAGTGGCTGCCGGGAAGCTCCCTGATTATCAACCGCTTGATTCGACTCACCTCCATCCAGACAGGACGAATCGGGCGAACTATCCTGATACTCTCTCCCGCATATATCGGTTTTGCGGCGATATCGGCCCTGCTCATGTCTATACGGTATCGCCAGCGAGCGGCATCGAGCCTTTGCAGGTCGGTTACTGTCGCACTATATTTTTCCAGACGTTTGGCGAGCAAAACGGGATCGGGCACGCTTTTGGATTCGAAAGCGACGGTCCATACAAACCCCTCCTTGTCGAGCCTGGCACTCTTGGTCAACATAAATGTAAGTCCCATGTTTCTTAGAGTATCCATCATCAGCTTCATAAAAAAAAGAGGGTTCTCCCCGGAGTATTCAAAAGAGAGTTCAACTTCTCTTGCAGACGGAAGAGAGAGATCCAAAAGGCCGTTCTCCTCCAGTGTCGTCGCTACTTTGACCATATCGACACTGGAGCTTTTCATGAAGGAGGCTTCATCTTCAAAAAGCAAAGAGATGAGCTTGGAGTGGGAGCGGTATGTCTCCTCGTCCATGAGAGACTCTACCTTCTGCAGTACCGTATCGGCAACCAGCAAGGAGCCGAGAAACAGGAGTAGAAGTGATTTCCTTACCAAACTCTACCCCCGTTGAGGCGCCTGAATTCCGCTACGGGAATCTCTTTGACCATACCGTCGTCGATCAGAAAGTAGTGCTTTTGGGCATCGTTGTATTTGAATAGGTTGCCGAAAGCGTCGCTTATCTCGAAACGACCGTGACCGGTAATGAGCAGCCATCTTCCTTTCGACTCTATTTCATACGGATCCGCCGTAGTCTTTGCGATTCTCTTTTTTGTCTTCGGATCTATCACTCCGAACCAGAGCTTCACGACCGGAGTTATAACGGCATTTTCCATAGGGACATATGGTTCCGGCTCGCCTCCGCTTGCGGTAGCGTTCGACTCAGCGGCAAGCTTCGCATCGCTCATGGCGGCCTCCGCGCTCCCGGACTGCCGCGAAACATTGTCGGATGCACTGTTTGGAGTATCGTCGGAGCTCTTTTTGATACCCTCTGCGCTTTGTATTTGCAGATTGCCGCCGCTTTTTTGTACCGCACTCTTCGCTTCCAAGCTCTCAACAGGAGCCGGTCCCGTCATACCGCTCTCTTTCTGGACAAAAAACATCGCAGCCGCCATTAAAATCAGTATCGTAACGGCCGCACCGACTATCTTTTTAAGCTGGGGGCCGCTCTGCTCCGGCTTGGCTACGAAGATCTCCTCCTTGCACTCCTCCCCTTCGCAAAACCAGGCGTCGAGCTCCTTTTTAAGCTCCTCGAAGTCGTCACCGTACTCTCTTTGCAGAATCGATACAAAGCCGTAAGCCTGCGGCTTTGAAAAACCTTCGAAGTTTTTCTCCCTCAACTTGGTTAAATGTTTTCTCGAAATCTTCGTCCTGGCGCTGACCTTGTCGATCCCGTGATCTTTCAATATCTTCTCAAGCATGCCCCATCCTGTAGATTAATATTGCCGCCGCGGCACTGACGTTCAGCGAATCGAAAGGCCTGGCCATTTCGATAGTCAATACCCTGTCCATGCGCTCCATAGCTCTTTTCGGTATGCCTTCACCTTCGCTCCCGAGTACAAGAACCCTTTTTCTCTCTATCTTCGCATCCTCTACCGGTTCGCCATCCGTGCCCGAGCCGTAAAGAGTGAATCCCTTCTGTTTGAGTTCGTTGAGAAGGTCCATCAGATTCGGTACTATCGCAACGGGCATATCGAACATCGCACCGGCGCTCGCACGTACAAGAGCCTCGCTTTGAAGCTGTTTTACGCCGGATGCGATTACACCGTCCACACCCAGAGCGTAGGCGGTACGAATGATGGCCCCGATATTTCCGACATCCGTAAGGCCCGCAAGGACAAGAAGAAAGTCGGAATTTTTCAGATCGGAAAAATCGGCATAACGATAGGGCTTCACTTCACACAGCCACCCCTGATGATTTCCTCCGCGAGCCAGCGCCTGCGCCTTTTTGGGATCGACTCTGTCTACCGGCTTGCCGATCTTTCTTATCTTCGAAAACTCTTTTTTACCGACCTCTTTTGCGAGTATAAAACGCTCTATCAATTCCGGATGACGATCCATAAGGGTCGCACAGATCTGCTTGCCGTAAATTATCATAAGCCCATTTTATCCAAAAATGTTTAAAAAGTTACAAAATCGGAAGTTTCAGTCACTTTTGGGTCACTTTTTCTTCGGCAACACTCTTTCGTAGCACTCTTTGACACTCATACCCGTCACTTTCGCGAGGAGTTTCGCCTTCTGTTTCGGCGGAAGATCGAGCATCTCTATATCCTTGACTCCGATCTCACGCCCTTTTGCCTCTTTTTCGGCCGGCGAGATCACGACTACCCATTCGCCTTTCAAAAGAGGCCCTCTGATTCTTTCTGCAAGCTCACCCGCACACCCCTTGAAAAAGGATTCATGCTTTTTGGAAAGCTCCTTTGCGGCGAAGATCACCCGCTCCGGAGCGATGGCGTCAAGCTGTGCAAGCAGCTTTTCGAGCCGGTGAGGCGCTTCGTAGAGGATTATGGAGTATGGCTGTGCAAGGAGTTTTTCGAGCCGTTCGGTCCGCTCCGCGCCTTTGTGCGGCAAAAATCCGTAGAATACAAACCTGCCGTCCATAAAACCGCTGGCCGCATAGGCGGTCGCAAAGGCGGTCGGTCCGGGAAGTACGGTATATTCGATACCCTGTTTTTGGCAGTAGTCGACCAAAGATGCGCCGGGATCGCTTATGCAGGGCATTCCGGCATCGCTCATATAGACGACTTTCCTGTCGAAAAAGGAGGGCTCAAGGGATGAGATGAATTTTGCTTCGTTGTGGCTGTGAAAGGAGATGATTTTCTCTATGTTGTGCGAGAGATAGTGGCGCTCTTCAAGGAGCTTCAGCAGCTTTTTCGCTACCCTGGTATCTTCGCAAAGCAATATTTGAGCCTCTTCCAGTGCCCGCAGGGAACGAACGGTTATATCTTCGATGTTTCCTATAGGCGACGGAAGAAGCGTAAGCAATTATACGGTTATTTATCCAGCTTGTATTTGCTCTTGAATTTCTCGACACGGCCGGTCGCGTC
>JAMONQ010000131.1 GCA_027065635.1 Campylobacterales bacterium
TCGAGATGAAGCAGTGGGCCGAGAACAAGATCATAGTGAGATTCTGGATCATAGCCTTCATAGCGAACCTCGTCGCACTGATCACTCTGAAGATAAGATAATGGCGCTTACACTTTTCGGATACGGTAAAACGACCAAAGCCATAGCCAAACGGTTCGGTCCCGCCACCTTCTTTGACGACAAGATTACGGTCCCGCACAAAGACAGGGAAGGAAATCTTCTGCTTCCACCTTCTCTCTTCGATCCGGACAGGAGCGAAATAGAGATACCGAGCCCCGGTATCCCGCCATCAAACCCCCTTATAAAAGCGGCGAAAAACCTGATAAGCGAATACGACCTCTTTCTGTCGGACATATACAAAGAGCGTATTGAAAAAAGCTCTCTTGATCAGCGACAATCCATCGGTGAACGAAAACCCTATACCGTTTGGATCAGCGGTACAAACGGAAAGACCACGACAACCAGGATGACAACCCACCTGCTCTCCAAACGCGGAGCGGTCTGCGGCGGAAACATAGGAACCCCGCTGGCCGAACTCGATCCCGCCGCTCCCATATGGGTGCTGGAGACGAGCTCTTTTACACTCCACTACACAAAATACGCCAAACCGGATCTCTATCTGCTGCTGCCGGTAACGCCCGATCATCTCGGCTGGCACAAGGGTGAAGAGGGATATATAGCAGACAAGCTCAAACCGCTCAGCTCGATGCGAGAAGGTGAAGCGATACTACTGCCCGAAAAGTTCGCAAATACCCCGACGCACGGCTTCAAGATCCCGTACGGCGACGAAGAGAAGCTGGCCGACTACTTCGGTATCGATCTATCCAGAATCGCTTTTGAAGGAGCCTTTTTGCTCGATGCGCTGCTTGCGCTTTGCGTTACGAAGATACTCTTTGACGAGATAGATTATGAAGCGATCAACTCATTCAGAGTCGATCCCCATCGACAGGAGCGTATCGTAGACTCCAGAGGCAGGATCTGGATCAACGATTCGAAGGCTACCAATATCGACGCAACGATCCAGGCTCTCAAGCCGCACAAAGAGAAAAAGATCCTGCTCATTCTCGGCGGTGACGACAAGGGGATAGATCCGGCCCCGCTGATTGATCTGCTTACCGGTTACGATACGAAGATATTTGCCATAGGCTCCAACGCCAAAAAACTGTGCGATATGGCAAAAGAGCGAAACATACCCTTTTTACTGTGTGAAACACTCGATCGCGCCGTATCTGCGGTGGACAAAGAGCACACGCAAGAGAGTGTGGCACTCCTCTCGCCGGCGGCGGCGAGTCTCGACCAGTTCGACTCCTACAGCCAAAGAGGCGAAATCTTCAAAAATTTAATCAGCGGACTTTAAGGGGATTTCTCATATAATTTCGACCACTCAAACGGCGGCCAGATAGCTCAGTCGGTAGAGCAGCAGACTGAAAATCTGCGTGTCGGCAGTTCGATTCTGCCTCTGGCCACCACTTCGACACTTTCTCTCTTCAGAGTCAAATCAGACTGAGAAACGATTCCCAAAAACATTAATCATCCGCGGCTATACGATCGTACGCACTATCCAAGGAGTCGAAAACTCCCTTCGCATAGAGCCAGAGCGCAGCGTTCAGTCTGGCGACTCCCATTAGCTCCGAGGACGGATTTTCAAGCATCCCGAGCCCCTCTTCCCTCTCGATCCGTTCGAAGGATTTCCTGTAGGTTATGCCGTAGGATGCGGAGTCTATCGCAAACTCGGTAGTATCGCCGTTTTCATAAACCCAAACGCGACACTTTCCAAAAATCTCGGGGGTTCCTTCGTTCCCTTTCACAATGACGAGCCTTCTGTATCTCTCACCGAAAATTTCGATATATTTTTTGACATACGGCTTGTGAAAGACGCCGATCAGAGCCGTATCGCACCCTGCGATCCCGGGAAGTCTCTCTATGGTATTGAGCCCGGTTCTTATGCCGAGTGCCCGTCTTATCGGAGTGAGTGCGGCGAGTTTCGGATTGTAGAGACTTCTATCCATGTAGCGCAGGTTGGCCGGAGTGCTCACACTCTCCACTACATCCTTGACCGTCGCACCCCCCTTTGCCGGCTGCAGCGCGCCGCCGTTGACAACGACATTGATGCCGAAGGGCTCTACCATCCCGGCCGCAAGCGGAAAGATATACGGGTTGTCCGCTTTTCCGTCGAAGGGGTACCCAAGCTCCAGACCATTTTCTACCGGAAAGGTTTCACTCGTCTCGTCTATTGCCTCCAAAGCCGCCCGAAACTCCTCTACGCTTTCCGGTTTCAGCCTCCAGCCCAGCAAGAATGCGGCCGTCTGTTCAGGCGAAGCCGAACCGTTTAGCATCCGGTGCATCGCATCCCGCATCTCCTCGTAGGTGAGGTCCCTGTTGTGCTTGGCACCTGTTCCGACACACTTTATATAGTCTATGAAAGGTCGATCCATCAATTATCGCTTCCAATAAAGAATCGGCCAAAGCCCACAGAGGCTTTGACGCTGTAAGAGTACGCGATTATACACTAACCGTAATTAATAGCTTCCCATTTCACGTCTCATCGCTTCAAGACGCTCGATACGCTGTTCGGTCGTCGGATGGGTTCTAAAGAGGTTCGCGAAGCTGAAATCCTTGCCCGTAAACGGATTGACTATGAACATATGAGCAGTCTCCGGTGTAGCCTCCGGCAAAATCGCTCGCCTATTGTAGTTTTCGAGCTTCAAAAGCGCACTCGCAAGCCACTCCGGATGACCGGTAAGACGGGCGGCTCCGGCGTCCGCTTCAAACTCCCGGCTTCTGCTCACCGCCATCTGGATAATTCCTGCGGCAAGCGGCAGGATGATCGACATTATCAGCATCAAAATCGGATTTGGAGAGTTGCTGTCTCTTCCGCCTCCGAAAATCGCGCCAAACTGCATGATATTCGCTATCCATGCGATCGCACCGGCAATTGTGGCGGCTATCGTTCCGATAAGTATGTCGTAGTGTCTTATATGGCTCAGCTCGTGCGCTATTACCGCTTCGACCTCCTCCTCATCGAGCAGATCCAAAAGCCCTTCCGTTACGGCTACCGCCGCATGGCTCGGGTTTCTTCCCGTAGCAAAGGCGTTTGGAACCTGTTCGGGTATGATATAGACTTTCGGCATCGGAATGCCGGCTCTTTCGGTGAGTCTTTTTACGATAGCAAGAAGTCCCGGCGCACTCCTTTCGTCAACTTCGACCGCATGGTAGTGTCTTAGTACCAGCTTGTCGGAGTAAAAATATGAAAAGAAGTTCATGACACCAGCTATCGCAAGGGCTATGAGCATTCCGCTTTGGCCGCCGAATATCCCTCCCACCCAGACCATGAGGAGGGTCATAAGTGTCAAAAGTATAACTGTTTTTACCGCTTCCATGGTTAGATTCCTTTTCAAGTTTTAGTGTTAATGACTAAAGTATACTAACAAAATAATATAAAGTCAAGGTTTTTTTAAGAATTTAAAGGAGTCGGCAAAGTTGACTTCAAGCAATGACGGCCTCTTTGAAAATCACACCGTCGATCCCCTCTTCGGCGACTGCTTCGAGTTCGTTTTCATCGTTCACGGGAACGACTATCTTCGCATCAAACAGGTAGTTTTCAGCTATCTTCTGAATAGAAGGGGCCAGTTCGAAAGAGCATAGTATATACTCGGCATTGAGGGCATTGGCAAAAAGCGCCTCCTTTAAAGACTCCGCTGTTACCGCATACCTGAGCCCGTTTTCATAGCAGTGTCTGGCGATCTCTTTCGATTCGCCGAAAGGCCCCAGCAGCAGTGTCGAACCTGCCGGGGTATTTTCGATCTCTTCAATGCCGTCTACATAATAAAGCGGTCTAAACGGTATATCCTCGTGGCCTATTATGATCATCACTTCACCCCCGCGCAGCTTTTGGTACAGAAATATTTTCCGTCGACGATGATAGCCTCTTTGGAGCTTACGAAAGTGCCGCACTTTTCACACTCGAGCATGATCTCTTCGTCGAGTCCCGGCTTTTTCGCCTCGGCTTCCGCACGCTCCTTGCGACTCTTTTTGACGGCCGGCTTCTTTATCAAAAAGAAGTAGACTGCGGCTATTACGGCGACGGTCAGAATGATCTTCAGCATTTTATGGCTTCCTTTATCCACAGGTAGTTGCGTTTTTTGTGCGAAACGATCTCGATATTACAGCGATCGAGCCCATCTACCTCTTTGTATACCTGCTCCCCCTTGTAAAAGAGAAGCTCCGTATTCTCCCCTATAAACGGACGGCTCCACTCGATGAGACTCGACGTATCCGCAACAGCTCTGGAGGTTATGAGGTCGTAGGGCTTCACATCCAGCTGCTCGACCCTCACCGCTTCCACCTTTACATTTTCAAGGTCGAGCCTCCTTGTGACATGTCGAAGGAATGCCGCCCGCTTTTTTAGAGGTTCACAAAGAGTACACTCCGTCCTGTGCAGAGCAATGGCAAGCACCATTCCGGGAAAACCGGCTCCGGTGCCTATATCCAGCAGGGTATCGACCGGGGATAGAAATCCGAGCGGCCGTAGCGAATCCGCAATCTGCTCCTCTATCGCCTCTTTACTCCTGGCTCCGGTGAGGTTGTGGACCCTGTTCCATGCCAAAAGCTCCTGTACAAAACGCTTGAGCTTTTCGACACACTCCGGATCCGTCGCTACTTCGGAGCGCTCTAAGACTTCATATATCTCTCTCACTTCTGTCTCTTTGTTCGCTTCATCTAAAGAAGGTGCCCCATCTTGCTCTTTTTCGTTTCGAGATAGGCTTCGTTGTGCGGATTCGACTCCACCACGATCGGTAGCCTCTCGACTATCTGAACACCTTTGAGACTCTCTATCTTTTTCGGGTTGTTTGTCAGAAGGCGTATCTTTTTTATATCGTAGTGAAAAAGAATCCTCTCCACCATCTCGTAGGTGCGCTCGTCCGAGCCGAAACCGAGCTGATGGTTGGCCGCTACCGTATCGAGTCCCCTGTCCTGCAGGGCGTAGGCGTTTACTTTGTTGAGCAGTCCGATATTTCTACCCTCCTGCCGCAGGTATATCACCATACCCCCCTGACTCTGAATCATATGAAGCGCAAACTCCAGCTGCTCTCCGCAGTCACACTTCCTGCTTCCAAGGGCATCGCCGGTAAGACACTCCGAATGGACTCTGACTACCGGAGTCTCCGGAAGCGGATCCGTAAATATGGCCAGGTGCTCCTTGAAGCATCCGCTCTGCATTATCTCCTTGAAGGCCTGGATCCTGAAAAGTCCAAACTTCGTAGGAAGGTTGGCGACATCGGAGATTTCAACGTTCATTCGTTACTTTTCCTCAACTTTTGGTAAAATACTGGCTTTACATTAATCTGAACCCTCTAAAAACCTCCAGATCCGAAAACTCCGCAACGGAGGAAGCGAAGCGCTCGAAGCTTCGAAGCTCTCACCGTGAAGCCGTTTGGGGCGAGAGGTTTTTTGGAGAGTTCAATCAGAGTGCGATTATATCATACTGCAAAGGGCTGGCCATGTTCACACGATTTCGGCGCAAAAGACTAAACCCGGTTCTAAGAGATCTCGTCAAAGAGACGACAATTACACCGAACGACTTCATATATCCGCTATTTATCAGAAGCGGAGAGGGTATCAAAAACGAAGTCGCTTCGATGCCCGGAGTTTTCCAAATGAGTATAGACGAAGCGATAAAAGAGTGCGACAGCCTCAAGGCTCTCGGACTGAACTCGGTCATACTCTTCGGTATACCGGACATCAAGGATTCGGTAGGCAGCGATGCGATGTGCGAACACGGGATCATAGCGACCGCCCTGCGTGAACTGAAGGCTGCCCACCCGGAGATGTTTATCGTTACGGATCTTTGCTTTTGCGAATATACCGATCACGGCCATTGCGGTGTACTCAACCCGAAGCTACAGACGGTCGATAATGATATAACGCTCAAAAATCTGGCCAAACAGGCGATAGTTCACGCCAAGGCCGGAGCGGATATGATAGCGCCGAGCGGTATGATGGACGGTATGATCACCGCCATCAGGGAGGGTCTCGATTCGGCCGGTTTCTCCCATATCCCGATCATGAGCTACTCCACCAAATTCGCAAGCGCCTACTACGGACCGTTCCGGGACGTAGCCGAGTCGAGTCCAAGTTTCGGAGACCGCAGAAGCTACCAGATGGATCCGGCAAACCGCAGAGAAGCCGTACTGGAGAGTCTCGCGGACGAAGAGGAGGGTGCCGATATCCTGATGGTCAAGCCCGCGCTGGCGTATCTGGATATCGTCAGAGAGATCAGGGATGCCAGCAACCTGCCGCTTGCCGTCTACAATGTCAGCGGAGAGTACAGTATGCTCAAGATGGCGGCAAAAGCAGGTGTGATAGATTATGAGAAAGTCATGATGGAGACGCTTCTCGGCTTCAAAAGAGCAGGTGCCGACATCATAATCACATACCACGCAAAAGAGGCGGCCGCACTCCTTTGAGGATCATAGCCGCCGATCCACGGGCATTGTCCGTGAAACGATACAATAAAACGATATGCGGCAGGGGTACTCCCCGCAAAACCGGCGACTCACCGGAACAACCGCGAAGGATAAAACCATGAGACACTTTTTGACACTTAAAGATTTTACAAAAGACGAGATTTTGCAGATGATAGAGCTCGGCCTGCGAATAAAGGCGGAAGTGAAGGCCGGGCGCTTTACCCCCTATCTCGAAAATCAGGTACTCGCCATGATTTTCGAAAAGAGCAGCACCAGAACGAGAGTGAGCTTCGAAACGGGGATCTATCAGCTCGGCGGCACGGGACTCTTCCTCTCCGCAAGAGACATCCAGCTTGGACGCGGAGAACCGATGAAAGATACCGCCCGCGTCATATCGAGAATGTGCGATATGGTGATGATACGCACTTTCAGCCAGAAAAAGCTCGAAGAGTTCGCGAACTTTTCACAGGTACCCGTCATCAACGGCTTGACCGACGAGTATCATCCGGTACAGCTCATGGCCGACTACATGACGATGATAGAGCACGGCAAGGATCGAAATCCGGTCGTCGCATACGTAGGTGACGGTAACAATATGGCGCACAGCTGGCTGATGCTCGCTTCCAAACTCGGTTTCGAACTTCGTATCGCCACTCCGAAGGGGTACGAGTGCGACGCCTCGATAGTCGCCGATGCCGCGGAGTTTGCAAAAAAAAGCGGTGCCGTGATAGAGTTTACCAACGATCCGAAAGATGCCGTGGCCGGCGCCGATGTAGTGACGACCGATACCTGGGTCTCCATGGGGAACGAAGAGGAGAAAGAGAAGCGTATCAAAGACTTTTCCGGCTATACTGTCGATACACGGATGATGAAACTCGCCAGAGCCGATGCAATCTTTCTGCACTGTCTGCCTGCCTACCGCGGACTCGAGGTGAGCGAGGATGTACTCGAAGGCGATCAGAGTGTCGTATTCGACGAGGCGGAGAACAGGCTGCACGCCCAAAAAGGTGTGATGGTATGGCTCGATGAAAGACGCAAAGAGGTATAGATGGAGATCGATATGAAAAACCTGAAAAACCTCCCGGCAGAGCAGCAGCTCAAGGAGATAGACGCCGTGGCGAAACGTCTCGGTATGCCAAAGCCGTCAGAACGGCCGGTTATGCAGATTTTGCCGGGCGAAGAGGAAAACCGCAAGGTTCTGGAGCTCAAGCGCGGCAGCTGGAGCGACGAACAGCCCTGGTTCATCATAGATGAAGATGGCAAGCTTCTGGTGCTATCCACGGCCGAGGCAATGACGGCCATCATGAATTCGCTTCAGCATATGGGAGAAGAGGTATTCAAAGCCCGTCTGGAGCGTGCCATCGCCAAAGAGCTGCCGATAGATTTTCACGACGTGTGGGTAGTGGCGATGCATGAATTGCAACAAAAGCTAAAAGAGGGTGCCGCCGCACAGAGTGTAGATCTCGACACCCTTGTAAAGAGCATAAAACGAAAACATCCAAACCTTTTCTACTCTCTCAGGGATCTGCATCTGGATTCGGAGGATGAGGAGTAGCACTTACGCCGAATCCGCAAAGTAGTGCGGAGCATCGGCAAAAATCTCTCCACCGCTTCATCTTTTACTTCGCATATACTTGATTCACAACCGCCTGCAAATAGTTCAGTTCGATTTAACAGAGTCTAACTTTATCAATATAACTTAATGATGAAATCAGTAAAATTGAATGATTTAAGGAGTTATTTATTCTAATTTAATTATAAATAGTAATACAAATATCTAAAGGAGATATTATGAATATTAATAAAGTATCGACGCTTTTATTTTCAGCTTTTCTGATGACTATATCCGGCTCCCATTCGCTACACGCTTCATCGTCCGGCGCTGATACGG
>JAMONQ010000132.1 GCA_027065635.1 Campylobacterales bacterium
CGGGTGATGGAGGTCGAGGAGTGTAAAGAGCAGAAATATATTCAGGAATATGAACGAAACTACCGGCATGACACTCTTCACCCCTTCGACACGCTCACCATACTTCTTGAGCAGGTAGACACCTACTAGGATCACTCCGGTCGCGATACTCTTGGCCCACATGTTGAGTGTAATCATCCACCCCCATACGATGCCGGGCAGCGCCACATCGAGCGTCACCACCGCATGGGTCGCCGCTGTTGTATGTTCTACCATCTTAGTGACCTCCTATATGTTTTAGATGCGTTATGTTGTCGAAGAGGCTGAAGCCCTCTATACGTTCGCTTGCAAGAGGATTGAGGTTTACTTCGCCGCCGCCTACATAGAAGTGCTTGGGATGGGTATTCTTCTCCGGCTTTCTAACTTTGACGTTGCCCTGGTGCTCCATGATGTATCGGCTGATACTGCTTGCGGGATCGTCGAGGTCTCCGAAGATGTTAGCCTCTACAGGACAGGCAACGACACATGCCGGCATCATCCCTCCGGCCACACGGTGTGCACAGTAGGTACACTTGTCTGCGGAGTTGGTTTCGGGATCGATATAGATGGCCCCGTAAGGACACGCCATGACACATCCGGCGCACCCTATACAGCGCTCCTTGTCCACATTGACTATGCCGTTTTCCAGATAGTGGAGCGCACTTACGGGACAGATACGCTCACACGGTGCGTTTTCGCAATGGTTGCATCGCAGCGGAGTGAAGGTCCTTTTGGCTTCAGGGAAAGTCCCTACATCCACATACTTGACACGAAGTCTCCACATTCCCAGCGGAACGCTGTTTTCCACTTTGCACGAGACCTCGCACCCCTTGCACCCCATGCAGAGCCCAAGATCTACCAAAAAGCCGAGCTTCATAAACCCCTCCTCTATATAATTTACCTATATTAAATCGTCAGTTTCGCGTTTGAGATTACGGCCGGCGAAGGCGATGGAGCCAAAATCGTTCTCTATCACCCGTTTTTATGAAGTCGCCCAAAGCCCGCAAACGCGAAAAGCACCTTAAAACAGGAGATAATCCAGTCTAACAATAGTTTTTTTAATCGAAGCTTTATCGGAGCGAGAAGTCCGTTTTGAAGGTATCCGACAGGGTTTATCTATAATTTTTGGCTATTTTGATCAAGGCTTCTTCGATCCAGGTTCACTTTTATTGATGATGGAGCATACAGTAGGCAAAGAGAAACGGACTACCGTGCCCTCACCCCGTTTGGACTCGATATCCAAGCCGATATGGTGAAGCTTTAGAATATACTTGACTATTGCAAGCCCCAATCCCATGGAGTTGTCCCAGCTGTGCTTGTCGACACGATAGAACTTTTTCGTCACCGACTCTATTTCGCCGTCGTCTATTCCGTCTCCACGATCGACGACACTCAAAGAGGTCTGCGTAACTTCGACGACTACATCGTCGTCGGAATACTTCAAAGCGTTGTCTACGAGATTTGTCACTACCATTTCGAACATCGTTTTGTCGGCATGAACCGTCACCTGCTCCGACGCCTTCACCACTACACGACGATCCTGGTATTTTTGCATCAGCGCGTTTGCACTCGTCTGTACTACAGCTACAATGTCAAAGTCGCTCATCTGCGGCTCTATCTCACTGTTCTCCAGGCGCGTCATGAAGCTCAATCTGTCTATCATTTCACTGATACGGCGGGTATTTTCATCGATGCGACTCAAAAATTTCTTGCGAATGGCAAGCGGAAGATCGTCGTCATCCTGAAGTGTTTCGGTATACCCCATGATCGCAGCGACCGGATTTTTGAACTCATGGCTGATTGCCGAAATGATTTCGCTCCGCTGCCTGTTCGCAAGACGCAGTTTCGCCGTATATTTTCTCTTTTTCTTCTCGCTTTTCGACAACCGTTTCGAGAGCTTTTTCAACAGCATGGCTATCGTCTTGAACTCTTTGGAGAAACCGGCGGAGAATGGTGCGTTGTAGTTTTTGGCCGAGACAGCTTTGAGGTACTCCGTCACCTTTCCAAGCTCCGCATCTATCTCCTTTTGGATATGGCGGCTTATCAAAAAGCCGACGGCGGTCGCCGCAAGAAATGCCATCGCGATCCGAAGCCAAAGCTGCGTAAAGTCCCTCATAACCTGATCGAGCGATACAGATAGGCGCAATATGGCATCCTTGCCGTTCCATTTGATCCTTTTTGCGACATAGATACGATCGTTTTTTACGGTATGCGAGTAACGAACGGCCGTACCGAACCCCTCCCTGCGTGCGGCCATGATCTCCGGACGATTGGCGTGATTCTCCATCTGTGACACGTCCGCTTCGTTGTCAAAGAGCGGTTTACCGTCTATCGCCACAAGAGTTACACGCAGCCTCCTGCCCATGATATCGCTCATCTCCCTGGCGGCAATATCGAGAGACTTTCCCTCGTCCAGTCTGGAGCGGACATAGGCGAGTTCACTTCTAAGCTGATTGGTATACTGTTTGATTTCTATATGCTCTATCGAGTAGTAGATGATCACCGACGTAAATACGAGAGTGCCGACAAGAAGGAGTATGAAGTTGAGATAGAATATCTGTGAAAGTTTAAAGTGAGACTTCAACACATCTGGTATCCTATGCCGCGAACCGACTTGATATAGTTTTTGCTCTTGTCCGGATCTATCTTCTCTTTGAGCCTGTTTACCGCTACGTTGACGGTACGATCCTGAAACTCGCCGGTATCTCCCCAGACCCGCTCCAGCAGCTGATCCCTGCTCAAAACTATCTTGCGGTTCTTGACCAGTTCGAGCAAAAGATCGAATTCGAGTTTCGTAAGCTCCACAGGATGATCCTCTATGAAAACCTCATGGCTTTTCGGTTTGATAGTGATATCTCTATAGCGAATCACTTCACTCTCTTCGGGCTTGCTTCTTCTTAATATCGCGCGAATCCTGTGCATAAGCTCTTTCAGGTTGAACGGTTTGGTGACATAATCGTCCCCTCCGCGCAAAAAACCCTCCTCTATCTCGCTCTCCGCAACTTTGGCCGTCAGAAAGATCACCGGTATATCGATCCCACGATCCCTAAGCTCTTTTACGAACTCGCTCCCCTCCCTTCCGGGAAGGTTTCTGTCCACTATCATCAGATCCGGCCTCTCCTCCTCGAGAAGCTTCTCTACCGGCTGTACGGAAAGAGACGCGAATGTCTCGTAACCCTCCTTGCCGAGATGATACTCCAGAAGATCGAGCAGATCCCTCTCGTCCTCTATCACTACTATCAGCGCCATCAGTAGCTCTCCAGTTCTCCGCCTGTCTTGATAAAGAGCATGAGCTTCGCGACATTTATAGCGTGGTCACTGATCCGCTCCAGCTTTCTGGCAAGCTTCAATACGGTAATGAAATCGACAGGATCGAGATCTATACGACAAAGCATTTCGGAGATATCTTTCTGGACGATCGAGTAGAGATCGTCACCTTTGGACTCTTCGACCTTTATGTGGCGATAGAGAGTTCTGATCTCCTCCTCCGACTTGGCGGCGTCTATCATATGCTCCATATATCTGGTGGCGTTCAGCGCACTTCTGTGAAGCGGTATAAAAGAGGATTCGAGCTCTTTCAGATCGAAACCGCTCGCGATCAGCGCCTTGTTGTGCTTGACGTAGGAGCGGATATTGGACGCGGCGTTTACGAGCTCGTTGGTGATCTTCAAATATCCCACCATCTCCCTCAGCTGGGTCGCCTCGGGACCGAATAGCGCCAGGGTCTTTATCACTTCGTTGTCTATCTCGTTGGCCTTTGATCTGCACCCCCTGACAGCCTCTTTCGCGCTATCGAGTCTTTGCATATCTTTCGATTCGAACCCTTCGAAGCAGAGCTCTGCACCCTTTACGATCATTCCGGCAAGCTCTCTCATCATACCGTTTATCTGATCGAGTTTTTCCTGAAAGTTTGACAGCATGGAAGCACCTTTTCATTATTTGTTCTATCAGTTTCAAAAGTCTAATCAAACTCGGTAACGCTTTGGTAACAGCTATTATACCAACTGTAACCGAACTGTATCCGTGCCGTTTTACAATCACATCGTCAAAACCCACGAAGGAGTGAAAATGGTCAAGAAGACAGTCGCCATACTTACGGCAGGTTTCATAGCGGCAAGTGCGGCGAACATTAGTGGTGCCGGCGCCTCGTTCCCGGCCCCGGTATATTTCGACTGGGCATACATATATCAAAAAGAGACTGGCAGTCAGGTCAACTACCAGTCTATAGGATCGGGCGGCGGTATCAAGCAGGTAAGCGCCCGTACGATTGATTTCGGAGCCAGCGACAAGCCTCTCAAAAAAAGAGCACTGGATAAAAAACGGCTCTATCAGTTTCCAGCGGTAATCGGCTCTATCGTAGCCGCCTACAATATCCCCGGTGTAAAGGATGGAGAGCTCAAACTCGAAAACCGAGATCTCGCCGACATATTCCTCGGCAAGATAAAGTACTGGGATGACGAACGGATCACGGAAGACAATCCGAATCTAAAACTTCCGCATGAAGAGATTGTAGTGTGCCACAGGGCGGACGGCTCCGGCACCACCTTCAACTTCAGCTATTTTCTCTCCCACGTCAGCGACGAGTGGGCCGACAACGTAGGGATAGGAAAAGCGCTCGACTGGCCGACCGGTCTCGGAGGAAAGGGTAACGAAGGTGTATCGAGCCTCATTTCGCAAAACCCTTACAGTATCGGTTATGTAGAGTATGCCTATAAACTCAAAAACGGCTTCGGTGCAGCCGTGCTACAGACAAAAAGCGGCAAGTGGGTCGAAGCCGATGAGGAAAATTTCAAGGCAGCCGCCAAATATGCGAAGTGGACACCCAAAAAGCACTTCTATCAGATTCTGGCTCTGCAGCCCGGAGACAACAGTTATCCGATCGTGGCCGCTACATTCATTCTGCTGCCTCGTGAAAACGCCCAAATGAACAAAGAGGTTGTGAAGTTTTTCGATTTCGCTTTCAAAAATGGAGACGAAGATGCGAGAAAACTCGGATACATTCCGTTACCGGAAGATACAAAAGAGATGATCAGAGGCTACTGGAGAGAGCACGGACTCTATTAACGTAGAGCTTTATAATATAATGAAATCGTCGCAAAAGAGAGCGGCACAAAAAAAAGGAGAGGGAACGACAATGAAAAAGATAATGATCTCTGCGGCTACGGTTGCCGCACTTTCAGTAGCGGCTGCGGCTGCACCCGTCACACTTTACCAGGATACAGTTACCGGCGCCATCTATACAAAGCCGGGAGAAAATCGTGTCGAGCTCGGTGACTTCATCAGTGCCAAGGAGCAGTATGTAGAAGATCAGACGATGCTCTCCAAGCTGAACAAAAAACTCGGAGTCAAAGTCAAAGCCAAGGTTCCGGTTCTGAAATTCAGCGGCAAACACTATATCGGATACACCTACACCGACGACAAAACGTACGCGAACGAGGATTCGAGCACTTTCGAAACGAGAAGAAACTACCTCCAGGTCAAAGCCTACTGGAACAAAAAGGATTATATGCGTCTTACGCTGGACACATATCAAAACGACACCGATGACAGCTGGGCGGTCAGGCTCAAATATGCATACATATTCATAAGCGACATACTCCCCTACACAGGAGTGGAGTTCGGTCAGTCGCACAGAAGCTGGATCGACTGGGAAGAGCACCACGGCTGGTGGTACCGATCCATATCCAAAACATTCATCGAAGACAAACATGCGGCGGATCTGACGAACTCTGCCGATATCGGAGTGAACTTCAAGACCAAAACTCCATACTTCAGCTCCGAAATCGGCGTATACAACGGCGAAGGATACCACGGCAAGCATGAAGGTACCGAAATGAGCTACGAGTGGAGGCTTACCGCCAACGTACTTGGAACCGGAAAGAAGAAAGTGCATATGGACGACGAGTATCTCGATATCTCTTTTACCGGTCAGTACAACAACGACAACTACTACAAGACGGACTACCTCGGCAACCCCTCGAAGAAGCAGTGGTGGGGTATCCATGCCGTCTACAACCAGCCGATGTTCCTCGTCGCCGGTATGTATGTAGACTCGAGCTCGAGCACATACAACAGCGGCAAGGGAAGAGGTACCGGATATAGCTTCAACGGCGAATTCAGACCTGTTAAAAAGTGGTCCATCCTCGGTCGCTACGACTACTGGGAAGTCGAAAACGATATGGAAGCCGGCTCATATGCGGGAAAAGAGAAAACCCAGTATATCGTCGGTGTAGCCTACGACTACAACAAAAATGTAAAACTCATAGGAAACCTCACCTCATACGACGACAAGGTAAACAAGGCCGAAGCCGACAAGATCATGTTCACCGCGGAAGTACACTGGTAAGAGACTTCTCGGCATAGGCGGCCGCCCGAACTGTCACATATAAGACAACTTTCATGGACGGGGGTCAACACTCCCGTCTATAAGTCGATTATATAGTGCAAGTTCAAACGGGCCATTCAAAGATGGCTCGGAGAGCTTGCAAACTTCATTCTTACTCCCGGGCCGCACTTATTGCGGCCCCCTTGTAACTCTTCTGTAACCGAACCTCCATATAATTGCGCAAATTTTCAAAAACCGACAAGGAACGAGCGTGAACCGTACCCTGGATATCCTGTTTCACAACACGACCCGCTTTTTCGCCATATCCGTACTGCTGGTACTCGCGGCTCTCTTCTTCGTTCTGTTCAACGAAGCGAAACCGGCTATCGATGCCTTTGGGCTCCAGTTTCTGGTAAATGAAAAATGGGCTCCGAACATGGATATTTTCGGCGGCTATCCGGCAATCTTCGGATCTGTTGTCTCTACAATAATCGCGATGCTTATCGCCACGCCGATCGCGATAGGTATAGCCATTTTTCTGAGCGAGCTCGCCCCGCCCTGGCTTTCGGCAATCGTCGGCATGGCGATAGAGCTGCTGGCGGCGATTCCCTCTATCATCTACGGAATGTGGGGGCTTTTCTACCTGGCGCCCATGCTAAGAGAGATCTGGGGAGGCAACGGTCTCGGTCTGGCTACCGCCGGCATCGTCCTTTCTATCATGATTCTGCCGTTTATGGCGGCGATCACACGAGATGCCATGAAGACTACACCGGCGATTCTCAAGGAGTCCGCCTACGGTATGGGAGCTACTCGCTGGGAAGTATTAAAAGATGTAGTGATACCGTATGTAAAAAGCGGAATCATAGGCTCTATCATTCTCGCTCTTGGGCGAGCCATAGGAGAGACGATGGCCGTTACATTCGTAATGGGTAACGCCCACAAGATTCCGCAGACCATATTCAAGCCGGCAACCAGCATTCCGGTCACACTGGCCAACGAGTTCACGGAAGCCGATACCGACCTATACTACTCCAGCCTCTTTTATCTGGCGCTGATTTTGCTTGTCATCAGTTTTACAGTCATAGCGATAGCGAAGTTCTGGTTTCTTAGAAATCTCCAGGAGCAGAAAGTATGAGCCGGCAAAACAGAAGAATCCTTCTGAACAAAATCATCATGCTCCTCTCCACCGTGGCGGCGATAACAGGACTGATATTTCTTTTCTGGATCATCGCGGTACTCTTTTACAAAGGATTCGCCGCCTTGAACCTCGATATCTTCCTGTACGACATGGCTCCTCCGGGCAGAGAACCGAGCGGCCTTAGAAACGCACTCGTAGGGCAGCTGATGCTTGTCCTCGGCGCATCCGTTATCGGAGTGCCGATAGGGGTACTGGCCGGGACCTATCTAAGCGAATACGGCGGCAAAAACAGCAGACTCGCAAGGCTGGTACGGGATATTTCCGATATCATGATGAGTACACCCAGTATCGTCATCGGCGCTTTCATATATGCCGTACTCGTTGCACCGGTCGGCCATTTCAGCGGCTGGGCAGGTATCGCGGCACTTGCTGTCATGATGGTACCTATCGTGCTTCGCACTACCGATGATATGCTCCAGCTCGTTCCGGGAAGCCTAAGAGAAGCGGCCATCGCTCTCGGGGCTCCAAAATACAAAGTGATCATCCAGGTCGTCTATCGTGGTGCAAAAACCGGAATGCTTACAGGTATCCTTCTCTCTATCGCCAGAATTGCCGGAGAGACGGCACCGCTTCTGTTTACGTCGTTCAGCAACAACTTCTACTCCACAGACCTCGACAAACCGATAGCTTCGTTGACGGTGACTATGTACAACTACGCCACCAGCCCCTACGAA
>JAMONQ010000133.1 GCA_027065635.1 Campylobacterales bacterium
CCTTCAATATCCTGTCGCGGGTTCCGTCCGTTCCCATAACTGCCCTTTTAGTGTAATTGCTCTACAATCATATAATAAAAAAATATTATCTGTCAAGAGCAATTGCTCTAAATTTAATCCCGGCAACTACATCGGCAGGAATGGAAGTTTTTATAAAATTGTCGCTACTATCGGAAAAAAAGGCAAAAATATGGCAAACCGTCTCATCAGCGAAGAGTCTCCCTATCTGAGGCAGCATGCGCAAAATCCGGTCGACTGGTATCCGTGGGGTGAAGAGGCGTTTGAAAAGGCGCTCAGGCAGAACCGGCCGATTTTTCTGAGCGTCGGCTACAGCAGCTGCCACTGGTGTCATGTCATGGAGCACGAAGTCTTCGAAGATAAAACGATAGCCGCATTTTTGAACGACCATTTCGTCTCCATAAAAGTGGACAGGGAGGAGCGTCCCGATATCGACAAACACTACCAAAACGTCCATACGCTCTTGAACCAGCGGCCGGGAGGCTGGCCGCTCTCGATCTTCATGACACCCGATCGCAAACCCTTTTTCGCCGGAACCTACATACCGCCGGTGAGAAAATTCAATATGATGGGTTTTATGGAGTTGATACAGATCATCCATGAAAAGTGGTCCAAAACACCCGACACCATCTCGAAAAACGCAGAGGAGATCGAAAGGTTTCTCAAGCCCAAAGAGGGGCCGATCAAAGCGACGAGACTCGATCTCTCTCTTATCGGGCGTACACTGCAGCAGTGCGAAGAGAATTTCGACACGGTATGGGGAGGCTTTTCCAAAGCCCCCAAGTTTCCCCACGCCTCGGCACTGAACCTGCTGCTGCAGCTTCACGGGCTCACGAACGAACTAAAACCCCTCGAGATGGTCGAAAAGAGCTTGAAAGCCATGGCAGGCGGCGGACTCTACGACCTGGTGGACGGAGGCTTCAGCCGCTACAGCACCGACGAGATGTGGCTGGTTCCCCACTTCGAAAAGATGACCTACGACAACGCCCTGCTCATAGAGACATACCTTCAGGCCTACCGTGTCACAAAGGATCGGTTCTATCTAAACATCGCCAAAGACTCCATAGACTTCATGAAAGAGAAGATGTGCCGGAACAGCCTCTTCTACAGTGCCAGCGATGCCGACAGCGAAGGGGAGGAGGGAAAATATTTCGTCTACGGATATGAAGAGGTCTGCAAGGCACTGGAAGACAACGGCTTTGACACCGAAGAGGCAGAAAAGATCTGCGAAGCGCTTCATATCACACCGAAGGGAAACTTCGAAGGCAGCAACATCATCCGGTGTGAAGACCCCTCACGCTATCCCTGGTGGCCGAAAGTCAGGAAGATCCTGAAGCGGATCCGTGAAACCAGGGAGTATCCCTTCGTAGACAAAAAGATCATCACCGCCTGGAACGCCATGATGATCAAATCGCTCTTTCTCGCCGCGGAGATAGACGAAACGTATCTTCCGGACGCTCTCGCATCGCTGAAAGCGCTGCTCGAACTGATGTATAAAGAGGATACGCTATACCACAGCACCCTGGTAGACAGCGCGCCGAAAATCGAAGCGTTTTTGGAAGATTACGCCTATCTGTGCGATGCCCTGCTCCAGGCATACCGTGTCACACTCGACGATGTCTGGCTCCAG
>JAMONQ010000134.1 GCA_027065635.1 Campylobacterales bacterium
TTTGTATATGAATGGAAGCTCACGAGAGATTCGCCCTTCGGTCAATAGAAGATACTCCCTGTTCAATCTGGATGAATCGACCATCTTTTTGGCCGCTTCTATATCGCATAAAAGGCCGTAGCGGTTAAAAAAGGCCTCCTCGTCTCCCGTTTCGAAAAGATAGTGTACTCCGAGCCCGAGATATATCGCCTCGTAATCGTTGGCCTCATATTTTTCAGGTTCAGGCGAAACCTGCTGACGTCCATAACTCTTCGGTGTGTATGAAAGAGGCGTGGGAGTTCGAATCTTCTCCTCGAATCTCTCTTGCATATGCAGCTCTCCTATCGTACACTCGTTCAGACTCAAAAAATCGAAAACCGAAGATTTCTCTCTCTTTAGAACGAATAGAGACTCTTTTGCCCTTGTAAAAGCTACATACGAGCGATTCATGGCATCCTCTCTTTGCAACTTCTTTTCCTTTTCAAGAGCCTCGGCGAAATCGGGATCTACCGCATCCCTGTTTTTAAACTTGACCCTTATCTTTTCAAGTTTGATACCGTCATAGTCGAAAATCACCGGTGCCGTATCGCTCCCTGACTTTCCGAGCCTGTCCATGACTATGAGATGATCGAACTCGAGACCTTTCGATTTGTGAATCGTCAAGACATTGATCCCCTCTATTCTGCCGGCAGGCAACTCTTCATCATAGCTTTCCACCTCGTCGACAAATTCCCAAATATCGTTGAGCGGAATGGAAAATTCGAGCAGTTTCATAGCGGCTTCATCGAAAAAACTGTACTTTTGCATAATCTGCTTCAGCATAAACGCCGGTCGACCCTTCCTGATATCGGGCATAAATCCGGGATCGTAAGCCCTGCCGATAAGAGAGAGAAAATTGAGCCTGTGAAGAGCTCCGTCACCGCCCCTTTCAATAGAGAGAACAAGCTTCATCATCTCGATCATTGCCTTGGCTGTCGGCTGTTGTGTAACTTTTACCCGCTTATGTGTTTTGATCTCTTTGCCGAATCTCTCCTTTATAAACTCTCCAACCTGAAGTATCTCCTTGTTGTCGTGCAGCAAAATCGCGATCCGGTCATCCTCCACTCCATACGAAAAAAGCTTTTCAAGCGAGCTCTGCAGAAGTTCCAGAGGATCTCCTTCCGCAACCTGAACGAACCCTCCTTTTTTGTGTGCCTCCTGTCTGGGTTTGACATAGTCGAAAGTATCGTTGACAAACTCCACTATATTCGACCTGGATCTATAGTTCGTTCTAAGATACTCCACATCTATTGCGAACTTTTTCGCGACATATCCGAAAAGCGCCTTCTGGCCGCCTCTGAAACGATATATCGACTGCTTCGTATCTCCGACATAAAAGAGTGTTCTTTCACTTCCGCCCGCCGCAATTTCTGCGATTACAGGTTCGAATATCCTGTACTGGGTCACCGAAGTATCCTGAAATTCATCGAAGAGTATGTGTCCTATCCGCGCATCGAGCCTGAAATACAAAAAGTCGTTGAAATCGCCTCTGTGCAAAAGATCGTAGACAAGATGTTCTATATCTTTGAAGTGCAGAGTCCCCGCCCTTTTCATATGATCGGTCCTGACCGTTTTATAACGCTCATAGAGTGAAAATATGGACGAGAGAAAAAATCTCTCTTT
>JAMONQ010000135.1 GCA_027065635.1 Campylobacterales bacterium
AATACATCGTTTTCTTGAAAGCGCTCTTGTAAAGTAGACCGGTTAAAAGTTCTCACTGGAGGAGAAGTGACTCACTAGACAGACGGAAAGCGGATATTTTTCAATTTCAGAATTGTACTATAATCTTTACAAAACGCGCATGATTTCAAATACAGTGTAAAGAAAGGAGGCCTCTGATGAAAAAAGCGGTCAATCTGCGGCTCGAAGAGCGCGTCATTGTTCTGCTCAACGAATTGAGCCGGGAGTTTCATACAACAAAAACGGAGATCATCGAACGGGCCATCGAAAAATTTTCGAAAGAGAGCCGAAAAAAGCGTAACAAACTGATGGAATACGCCGGAAAACTCGGCGACAAAGAGGCGGACCGGATGCTCGAAGCTATTCGGACAGACAAGGACCGTAAAGAGTTTTCCCAGGACCTGTGATGGCGAAGTTTCTGCTCGATAGCGACATACTCATCTATTTCCTCAAAGGCAGAGCCGAAGCGGCGGGGGGCTTGAGCATGAAGTCTACCCCACCGTCGACAAAGTGCTTCACCTATTGCTTCAGGCCGCTTCGATCAAGAAACTGCTGCCCAATACCGGTTTTCCCCACTCGAACATCCCGCTCTCCTATATGTTATTTATTTATTGCAGTATAAATACAATTGGCATATATGGATTTTATTTATCTGGAGCGGCCGGCTTTTCATTGTGAGCATGCGTTTATGGGCGGTTGCGGAGTGTAGACCCGCCTGTCATCGACTCCTCTTGATCTTCAAATATGTCCCGCTCGTCAACAGAGCCCTTCAAGAGGAGTTACGCTCCTTGTCTTCGCTATCGGAAACCACCCTGTTTCGTCCACCCTTTTTAGCTCTGTACAGATTTTTGTCCGCTCTTGAAATCAAAGAACCTATCGACTCGTTTTTCTCTCTGATCGCTATTCCGATACTGACGGTAACATTTTCAACCTTCTCGAACTTGTGAAACTGTATATGCTTTCTTAGTTTCTGGGCTACCTGCATAGCCTGCATCTCGGATGCGTTGGCGACAAACAGCAAAAACTCCTCTCCGCCCTGACGGCAGAAAACGTCATCCTTCCTTATGTGTGCGGTAATCAGCCTCGCAACCTCTTTTAGCACTCTGTCTCCGGTATCGTGGCCGAATGTATCGTTTATCTTCTTGAAGTGATCGATATCGATATACAAGAGTGCATACCTTCTGTTTCCTCTTTTGAGTCGCTTCATACAGCCTCTGCGGTTATAGACGCCTGTAAGCGTATCGATATCGGCGGCATGGGCCTTGATCCTGTATATATGCACCATCACGGTAAGAATAAGCAGCACGATCACCAGCAGACCAAGAGCGTAGTAGGCTATTCGTGTCGTAGAAAGCACTTGCGCCAGAGCGCCGGTATCCTTGTGAACGATGATATAGTATCCGCCGTATCCGTCATCTACCAGCTTCAGGGGTATGAAGCTTGCCGTATAGAGTTCGTCTCTTCCCTCTTCGCTGCTTGTCAAAATGGTATAAAACTCCCTATACGGCAGAAGATCGGTTTTATAGCCGGACTCTCTGAGCAGACGCGCCCCTTCTCCTATATCCTTTTCTATGACAAACTTGTCGTCGATAAAACATGGACGATAGTTTTCAAGTTTCTTTTTGGCGGCACTCTTTTTCAGTCTCGTCTCATCGAGAACCAGAAAATATCTGCTAAGTCCGTCACCTACCGCTTCGAGGGCCTCTTTCATGGCACTGAAGGCAAAAGAGAGTTCTACACTGCCTACATACTCCATCCTGTAAAAGAGAGGATAGACGGCCCTGTAAGCCCCGAAGTTTCTTCCGATCTCGAAACCGTATACCGGCTTGCGGGTGTGTATCACTCTCTCTATGGAGGGCCTAAATAACAGGGAGTCGCCGTAGTCTTCCGGTCGATGCACACGAAGAAACGAGCGTCCGTCCGGCAGGTGAAACTGCAGATGCCTCAGGTTGTGTCTGGAGAGCTTCTCATATAGAGGAAGATAGTATGCCAAAAGCTCGTCTCTTATGCTGTCCGCATCGGCTCCGTTTCGCACATCGTACATAAGCTTTTTGGTCTCTATATCTATAATCAGATCGGAGATCGTATCGGACTCCACCCTGAACGCTTCCATCTGAAGCTCGATAAGCCTTTTTTGGGTCGCTACCGTCTGCCTCGCTACCGAATCGATCTCCGCTTCGCTGTAGCGATCGATACCGATACCGATAACCAGACCGATCAGCACGATCAGCGCACACTTTATAAGTGTAGCCGGCCATAGATTCTTGTTGTAGATTTTCATGACTCTATTGTATCACGTTATCACTTGTCGCGAAATATAAAAAAAATGAAAAATATTCAACGCTCCGCCTCCTTGTCGTAGCCGACTGCAAGCGCATAGAGCACCATCTCGTCACTCTCGAGAAAAGATGCGGTCTCATCGTCGTAATATGCGCCTATTCCGCTACACCCGAAACCGAGATATCCGGAGCCGAGATATAGACGATGTCCCAATATTCCGGCCTTTATATACATAGGCCGGTAGTTGCATCCTCGCGAGAGCAAAAAGTATGTCACAGCACTATCGCTTCCAAGACCCTGTTCCAGACACAGATATCCTGCCATGGCGCTGAAGTCCCCCTCTTTCAGGAGCCTGCCGTCCATGTATATCCCGGGGACCATCCCTTCGACGCGATTGACTACGGCATAGATTCGCAAAGGCTCGTCGCAGTCGGAAGGTATCGGCATATTCAAAATATCTTGCAACGTTTCGAAGTCTCTTCTGGAGATCGGCCTGCTTCCAAATGCCCTAACCGAGCGTCTCTTGAGTATCGTCTCCTCCCATACACCCTTGTTGAAGGAGAGTTTCGGAAAGCGGGGCTCCTTTTTGCAGCCGTAAAGACCGGACGTCTCAAGGTAGACCCGCTCTATTTCAGGCACACAAGAGGCTACTCCGACGGGATCGGCTCGGGCGATACATCCATCCGGCACGACCGCTTCACTACCGGCGATCGGCACCGCTGCGATGGCCGAGGCGAGAAAAAACTCATCTTTTTCAAATCCGAAAAAACTGTTGAGTCTTTCAAGGTCTATATCGTAGACAATCCTGTAGGCGTGATTGTATAGATAGCTGGCCGCCTCTATGGCTCCAAGTATATGACCTGTATCGAGCAGGCAGTACCTGAAGGCTCTCTTTTTGTATTTCCATGCGGAGCGGTACCACGGAGAGCTTATAAAAAAGAGTACTCCTCTCATGGCTCTTCTCTCGTTCAAACATGGCTCCAGCCCCTCGTCCGAAGAGATCGGTTTTAGCAATACCGCCGAAGAGGTAGCCACTTCGAAGTGATAGATGCCGTCTTCAAGCCCTTCGACACCGCGCGACTGGAAATAGATCTCGTTCGGATAGAGAGCTCCGGCACTGGGATTGGTTCGCAAGTAGTACTCCGCTCCGGGATAGACCTTTTTGGCGGTTATACCTCCTATATGGTAGATGAAGCTGTGTAGCGGATGGGAGCTTTTAAGCTTTGTTCGCCTGAAGTTTTTCGGGTAGATCTTCATGGAACGGGGCTGTTCGCTCCAGTCGAGACGGTTTGGGTTTTCTCTTACGGAAGCCCATGAGTGCTTCGTCTCTTCATGATACTCACGCCCTGAACACTTGTTCATATGTCGCCCCTATCGCCTCGTCTACCCGCCGAAAATCGGAAAGTGCGGGTGATGATACACTCTGCAGAAGCGGCCTGTACTTCAGATAGACCTTCCATGTTCTGCGTGCCGCCTCCATGCGGCCCCTCTTGACAAGCTCGAAAGCGACAGAGGCGTTTATGAATCCCTTGACAAGAAGTATTTCGTCGCTCTTTTCGAAGCGCCTGGGATACCAGAGCTCTTCGAGCGCCTCATGCGCCTCATAATATTTCTGCGCTTTTATCAGCTCGATAAAAGACTCGCAGGCTTTTTGCATCATCTCCCCCCTGCCGGCCAGAAAGGGCCCAAAAATCAGACGCGCAGAGACTTGCGCCAGTAGCCGCGTCCGCCGCGCAGCGAAATACAGATTTTATCCGGAAATCTCTTGCGGAATTCCGGCAATCTCTCTTTGGTCTCTTTTCCCGTGTCGCAGTAAAAGAGAAATATGGTGCCCGGAGGATACTCCTTGAGCACAAAAGGGTTGTACAAAACCGTATCGGTCCCATCTATCGATTTTGCTATCGTATCGACCAGGAGAATCTCTCTGCCCGAACCGGCAAGCTCTCTTTTTGCCAGCAGATACTCCTCCTGGGTCCACTCATCCTTTTGCAGATCCACGTTTAGCGGTAATTGCCGAAGTTTACCGGAAAATCGAGATCGAGCGATTTCAGATGAGCCATTACCGCCTGAAGATCATCGAGCGATTTGCCGCTTACGCGGATCTCGTCACCCTGTATAGCCGCCTGAACTTTGAGCTTGAGCCCCTTGATCTGCTTGACTATCTTTTTGGCATCCTCCTTGCCTATGGCGTCCACTATGGCGAAGTGCGCCCTGCGAGTACCGCCGCTGGCATCTTCACGCCCTGTCTCCTTCAACGTTTTTGGCGACAATCCGCGCTTGATGATCTTGCCGATCAAAATATCGATCAGAGCATCGAGTTTGTTCTCGCTCGAGCTCGTCACGGTGATCGTCTTGCCCTTTTCATTCAGCTCGATCTCCTTGACGAGCCCCTTGAAGTCATAACGGTTTTCAGCCTCCTTCTTCGCCTGCGCAATAGCATTTTTTATCTCTTGCATATCCGCCTTGGCGCTTATGTCGAAACTGTGCTCTTTTGCCATCTATCCTCCTTCTCTTGCCTCAAATACCGAGATAATCCTCTGCGGGACGCGACTTGGCACGTATCAGCAAGATCTCCATTTTCCGTATCAGCTTCCCGTTTGTCTTTTTCAGATCGTCATAATATGCCCTGGCCTTGTCGCGATCCGCCTCGGAAAGCTTTTTCCTTCCAAAAAGACGTCCCAGCACTCCGCTTTTGCGGGTAGTCGGAAGTATAATATCACATATCTTCCTGTTTTCGTCAAGCCTTATTGCATGAAGTCTCGTCAACTCGTCTACCGTCGCTTTTCCGAACAGCTTAAGAATCCATTTGCGGTTGGACTCCAGCCAGATGTCGAATCCGCACTCGGATACATACGATGCCAGCACCTCCTCCTTGAGATCGACTCCGGCCGTCAGATAGCCGATATACTTAAGCTGCGCATCGAGCGACTTCATAGCCTCCTCGATACTCTTTACGGCATCTTTTTTCTCCATCCATATCGCCTTTGCACTCTTGCATCTTCTCTTCGGATTATAATACTTTTTTAATTAAAATAAGACTACCATTCTATAATAATTTTTTATATACTATGAGTTCTCGTTATCCCGTGGGATATTACGACACATCTCATATTCATTCTGCCATAAGGAGTTACAATGGAACGTCCAACGCCTGTAGATGAAGAGATCCTTCTCGATCCCAAACGCTATATCGTCAGCAAGACGGACAAAAAAGGTGTGATCGAGTACGGCAACGACTACTTTGTAGAGATCAGCGGCTACAGTGAAGCGGAGCTTATCGGAAAACCCCACAACATCATTCGCCATCCCGATATGCCGAAGATCGTTTTCAAAATGATGTGGGACAGGATTTTGAACGATCAGAACATTATGGCTCTGGTAAAAAATATGGCAAAAGACGGCAGATACTACTGGGTAGTTACGGAGTTCGAGACAAAAAAAGATCCTATAAGCAATCAGATTACCGGCTTTACGGCTTTTCGAAAAGCGGCGCCGAGAGATGCGATCACCAAGATCGCACCGCTTTACGAAAAGCTTCTCGAAATCGAAAAGGTCGGCGGCATGGAGGCGGCCGAAAAGTATCTGCGCGGCTACCTCGAAGAGCGGGGCACAAGCTACGATGATTATATCGACGAGCTCGTCGGCAACAAAGGGGTATTCAAAATCTTTTTCAAAATGATGAAAGCCCTCTTCAAATAGGAGACTACCCCTTTTTGCAGGCTCTAAGCCTTACAAACCCCTCTTTCGCCTTGAGGCGAAGCGGCAGTTTGTACATCTTCTCTATCGCCTTTTTCCCCAGATAGGCTATGAAGCCGTAGATTCTGAACTTGCCGGCATCTATGATCGCATAGGTGCCCCCAAGAGCTATCGCGAGCCCTCTTATCCTGATATCGCTGACAAAAAGCTGCCTCTTGTCCATATGCGCAAGTATATTCTCCGCCGCATCTATACCGCTTTGCTCGGCACTTTGTGCCGTAGGGGGGATCCTCTTTCCGCCGCTATCCCTGAGATCCGCCGCATCTCCTATGGCAAAAACCTCTTCATAGCCGGGTACTTGCAGAAAGTGGTTCACTACCAGCTGACCCAAACGGTTATGCTCCGCTTTTAGCGACTGCACAAAAGGGGAGGCGATGATTCCGCCGGTAAAGATCATAAAATCAAAAGGGATCTGCTCACTGTTTTCAAGAATAGCTCTTTTTGACTCCACTTTGGCTATACGAGAACCTGTATGGAGTATGACGCCAAGATCGTTGAGCCTTTTTGTAGCCGCCTTTATCACGGATGGGTGAAGCCCTTTGAGTATCGTTTCGCCTCCGGCGACAAGATGGATCTTCAGTTTGCCGCAGGCAAGAGCGTTCGATCGGTAGTATCTATTGAAGTAGGCCTGCATCTCCGCCGCTATTTCAACTCCCGAAAGCCCGGCTCCTCCCACGACGATAGAGTAGTGCTCCTTCGCATCCGTTGCGCTTTCGAGACGCTTGTAGAGCTCCTGTTCGAAAAACTCTTTCAGTTTCAGCGCACTGCGAAGGCTTTTGACGCCGTAGGAGTAGTTGCGCAGACCCTCGACACTCTCAAAAAAGCGCGTAACGGCTCCGGCGGCTATTATGAGATAGTCATACGAGAGAGGCTCGATATCTTCAAATATGACCTTTTTGGCTTCGAAGTCGACATCTTTTGCGGTTGCATGCAAAAACTCTACATTGTCTGCAAACCCCTTGCAAAGAGATCTAAGACCGATGATCGTGGAGTCGAACGGCACCTTGCCGGCTATCAGATCGTAACCTTCCGTCTGAAGAAAGTGGTACGGATGGCGATCTACCAGTGTCACCTTGACCCCCTTCTTGCCGGCCAGAACGCCCAGCGCCTTTATCCCCCCGTAACTCCCTCCGATAATAACAACATGTCGCATCGACTCCCCTTTCCGCTTAGATATGGGTATCCGGTAGAACGGATTTGAAAACATTATAGCAAAAAGGTGATGAAGCGACCTGCACAAAAAAAGAAGTGGAGGCCGGGCGCCTCCTTGCAAGAAAGTATCGCGGTTTGCGATCAACAGTGCCGGGAGGATCCGTCATGCTCCCCCGGCCAAGCCGGCCGGCGAGCATGAATCCTTCCAGCCTGCCCGCATATACTGCCGGACGCTAAACGAGCAGATCAAGAACCCTGAAGGCTCTTTTGAGTTCATCCTCCGCTACACTGCTCTCCTTGGGAGAGAACTCCTTGACGACTCTGGCCAGTATATAGATCAGCGTACCCACAATTTCGGGCAATCTCTTCTCCAGCGCCGTCTCCATGCCGAATTTCAGCGGCGGATGTATAGCCAGCCGCTCCAGCACGGGCGCAAGATCGAGCTCCTCCTCGAGATCGGAAAACTCCCGCATCGATCTTTTGATTGCGCTTGTAAGCGGCATATCGGAGAGCCATATGACATCTCTGCCGTTGTATCCGGCATTCTCCTGCGCCACAAGAAGCATATCGTAAAGCTTCCTGTCGACCGCATCCTCTATCTCTTTGACTCTGTTTTTGGCGAGTCTGAGCCCCGCCGCCTTCTTGAAAAGCTCCTCTATCTTGTAAGCTCCCTCTATCTTCATGACTCTCTCCTGTTTTCATCGTTTTCACCGCTCTCTTCGGTGATCTTTTTTGCACTCGTACCGATAACGATCAGCGCTATACCGTCGAAAAAGAGACTGATTCCGGCAAAAAGGCCTACAAGAACGATCGAGCTAAAAGGCCATCCGGCCAGCAAAACGAGTGCCAAAACCAGGGATAGCAGACCGTTTACCATGGCTATCCACCACCCCTTGTTGGGCCTATACTCCCAGCCGAAAGCGAAACTGGAAAAGGCGTCCA
>JAMONQ010000136.1 GCA_027065635.1 Campylobacterales bacterium
TTTTCGCCAAGAAGAAGCAGAAGCCAGCGCACCGGCCTTATAAACTCCTCTTCAAGAGTTCCCCATCTCATCATCTTGCCAAAACGCATAGAAGCCAGCCACTCAAGAAGCATCTGTTCGATCAGCTCCTCCAGCGCCATACCTTTTATAAGGCGTTTGAAAAAGAGTACCTCTTTTCCGCCTTTTTGGGCCCTTCCGATTTTCTCGAGCGGAACACCGCACTTTTTTGCGAAGCTCTCGGCAGCTCTTGTCGGCTCACCCTCTTTGAAAGCTATCGAAACCGGCGGACCGTAGAGCGGCTCTTCGATATCGCTTTGACGGACAGGAAACTCCGGATGCCACAAAACGAGCCTTCTTGGGGTATAGGAGAATTCAAATTCACAAAGAAGCCGCCGAGACTCCAAAATAGAGGCCCATGAGCGCTCTATCTGGTCGAGTATCTTTAGCAAAGGAGCCGCCGGAAGCTCTTCTACGCCTATTTCTATAAGCAGAGGTTGGGTCATGATGTCTCCGTTTTCTGGGAAAAATTGAGCCGATTTTATCCAAAATTTGATTAAACTCCCATGTAAATAGAGGCTCCATTCGACTTTGCCCTCCGTTTAACGACACTCTTACCCCCTCTTGGGTATAATCGCGTCATTTATCCACTATGCGAGGTTCAGATGAGCGAGAAAAAAGGTTACGATCCCCACGAATTCGAAGAGAAGTTCTACTCTATCTGGGAACAAAACGGCTACTTCGAGATCGACGGAAACGAAAATATACAAAAAGAGGGCAGAAACTTCTGCATAATGATGCCCCCTCCAAACGTCACCGGAAGTCTACACATAGGCCATGCTCTTACCTTCACACTTCAAGACATCATGGTCCGCTACAAGCGTATGGACGGCTACAAGACATTGTGGCAGCCAGGAACCGACCATGCCGGTATAGCTACACAAAACGTGGTCGAAAAGCAGCTCCTTGCCGAAGGTAAGAGAAAAGAGGAGCTGGGGCGTGAAGAGTTTTTGAAAAGGGTCTGGGAGTGGAAAGAGCAAAGCGGCGGTACCATAGTGCACCAGATGCGAAAACTCGGTGTCTCCCCGGCCTGGAGCCGAGAACGCTTCACGATGGACGAAGGGTTGAAAAACGCCGTCAGAAAGGCCTTTGTCAAACTCTATGAAGAGGGGCTGATCGTACGCGGAAACTATATGGTCAACTGGTGCACCCACGACGGAGCGCTCAGCGATATCGAAGTCGAGTACGAAGAGCATGAAGGCAAACTCTACCACCTGCGCTATCCGCTCGTGGATGAAGAGGGCTATCTCGTCGTAGCCACTACCAGACCGGAGACCTATTTCGGTGACACCGCCGTCATGGTCCATCCCGACGACAAACGCTACGAACACCTTGTCGGCAAAAGGGTGCGTCTTCCTCTGATAGAGAGGGAAATTCCCGTCATTGCGGATGATCATGTCGATATGGAGTTCGGTACCGGAGTGGTCAAGGTGACTCCGGCACACGATCCCAACGACTATGAAGTCGGCAAGAGACACGACCTCGAATTCATCACCGTTTTCGACGAAAAAGGAATCCTCAACGAGTTCGCAGGAGAGTTCGCGGGACACGAGAGACTCGATGCGAGAGAGAAGATAGTGGAGCGTCTTGACGAAGAGGGCTTTTTGGAGAAGATCGAGGAGCATCGTCACCAGGTAGGGCACTGCTATCGCTGCCACAATATAGTCGAGCCGTATATATCGAAGCAGTGGTTCGTCAAAAAGGAGATAGCGACAAAAGCTATCGAAAAGGTCAACGCCGGAGAAGCGAAGTTTTTCCCTCCCCACTGGATCAACAGCTACAACGCCTGGATGAAGGAGCTTAGAGACTGGTGTATCAGTCGTCAGCTCTGGTGGGGGCACCAGATACCTGTATTTTACTGCGATAGATGCGGACACGAATGGGCCAGTGAAGAGGAGTGCCCGAAGAGTTGTCCCAAATGCGGAGGCACAGACTTCAGACAGGATCCGGATGTACTCGATACGTGGTTCAGCTCGGCTCTTTGGCCCTTCAGTACACTCGGATGGGGTAACGGCGATGCGCTCAAGGGTATCAAGTGGAGAGAGGAAGATCTCGAAAACTTCTACCCGAACGATCTGCTCATTACCGGTTTTGACATCCTCTTCTTCTGGGTCGCGAGGATGATAATGATGGGAGAGCACTTCATGAAGGAGCTCCCGTTCAAGGATATCTATCTCCACGCACTCGTGCGGGACGAACACGGAAACAAGATGAGCAAATCCCGCGGAAACGTTATAGACCCCCTCGATACGATAGAGCAGTACAGCGCCGATGCTCTTCGTTTCACTCTTGCCGTTTTGGCGGTTCAGGGGCGTGATATAAAGCTTAGCAACGACAAACTCGAGCTTAGCCGGAATTTCACGAACAAGCTCTACAACGCAGCCAACTATCTTTTGATGAATACCGAAAAATTCGCAAACCTCCGCGATATCGAAATAGAGACGCCGCTGGGCCGCTATATCCTCTCCCGATTCTCCCTTGCCGTAGAGGAGACGAGAGGCTTCATCGACCAGTACCGCTTCAACGACGCGGCAACGACGCTCTATCGCTTCTTGTGGGGCGAGTTTTGCGACTGGGGTATCGAGCTTTCAAAAGCGAGCAAAGAGAGTGTACCTGAGCTTGGAGCGATATTCAAAGAGGCGATGAAACTGCTGCACCCTTTCATGCCTTTCATCACCGAATATCTCTGGCACAGACTATCTGCTACCTCCATCGAAGAGGCCGGATCGATAATGGTCATGCCATACCCGGACAAACTTCCGCGAGACGAAGCGGTCGAGGAGGCATTCGCGGACATTATAGAAGCTATCGTAGCTATACGCAGAGCGAAGGCGACCGTGGATATGCCCGGCAAAAAGATCGAAATCGCCTATATAAAACCTGACCGCCCGGTAGATCCGGTGCTCGCAACCCCTTTTATCAGGCTGCTCGCAAAGACGCAAAACGTAGATTTCGTCGAGAGTAAAATTTCAAATGCGATAACGGATGTAAGCGATCATATGGAGGTATATCTTCCTCTGGAGGGAATCGACCTGAAGCCTCTTTTGGAGCGCCTGCAAAAGCAGCAGACAAAACTCACCAAAGAGGTGGTAAAACTCTCATCGATGCTGAAAAACGAAAAGTTTGTATCCAACGCACCAGCGCATGTGGTCGAAGAGAACAAAAAAGCTCTCGAGGATGCTCAGAAAAAACTCAAGAAGGTCGAAGAGGAGCTGCTGAAGCTCACATCGATTTGAAGCGGGCCTAAGAGCGTTTGAGCTCTTCCGCTTTGTGAAGCTCCTCTTTGTGGATACGATCTACCATCTCCAGCGCTTCGATAGTGTTTTTGATTATCTGTTTTTTGCTGGCAAGAGGCTTCATCGCAAGATTTTTGGTCCGTTTGTCCGTCCCGGGGTCCGAAATTATCTTCATCACCTCGTTTTCCAGCTCTTGTATATACTGTCGCAGGCACTCTTCCAGTCTCATTTGTCGATCTCCTCTCTAAGTTTCTGCCAACGCTTTTTAAGATCTTTTCCGTCGCCGTAGCGCAAGAATCGCCAATATCGTCTGTGCGGATGTCTTACCCTCTTTGCGTGTCTGATTGGACACCAGAACTGCTCCGTTTTCGAGGCAATTTCGCGTACGTAGGCGACCAGACCGTTGAAGTAGGCGCAGTAAAGACAGTTTAGTTTCTGGAGCAGATTCAAGTATGCAAGACGGTGGCGGTCAAATACGATGAACTCTCCGCGCTTGACTTTAGCTATACCGTAGACCGGAAAACAGACAGCCTGATAGACAGTAACGAACAGGTCCATTATGAGTGCCGGAATTATCATGGAGTAGATGACCGGAGCTGTCAAGACATATGCCGGTTTCGCACCCTTTATATACTCCCACAGCGGAGTGCGGTCGTTCAGAAAGTCACACTTAAGACTTTCGGCCTCTTTTTCGAGCTCCCTATAAAGGAGCGATTCGGTGTTTTCGAGCTTTTTCATCAGCTCGTCTATCTTCTCGTTATTCATTGCCGTTGTCCCGATTTTAGTCTTAAAATGATACAATAAAAAAAAGTGTAAAGGTGGACTTCGTGGCTAAAGAGGAGAAGATCATAGAAGAGCTGAGAGATTTCAGAGATATCGAAGTGTGCAGCAACTCCGATCCGCTGCCTGTACTTCTGAAAAAGAAAAAGGCAATACGCAAATACCTTGAAGCAGAAGAGCTAAAGCCGTACCAGGCAGAGTTGATCAAACTGCAAAAACATCTCGAAGACAACAAACTGAAAATGATTATCCTCTTTGAAGGCAGAGATGCGGCCGGCAAAGGCGGTACCATCCGAAGAGTGACTCGCTATATGAACGAAAAACACTACCGGGTCGTCGCGCTCGGCAAGCCTACGGAGGAGCAGCGGACACAGTGGTATTTTCAGCGCTATGTAGAGCAGTTTCCAAGAGGCGGCGAAATAGTACTTTTCGACCGGAGCTGGTACAACAGGGCGATGGTGGAGCCGGTATTCGGTTTTTGTACCCCGGAGGAGTATCAAACGTTCATGGAGGATACGCCGAGTTTCGAAAGAGGACTCGTACGCAACGGCATAACCCTCATAAAACTCTACTTCAGTGTCACGAAAGAGGAGCAAAGAAGAAGATTCGAGCGGAGAAAGACCGATCCGCTGCGCCAGTGGAAGCTGAGCGAAGTCGATCTGCAGGCGCAGGAGAAGTGGGACGAGTTTACGAACATGAAGTATGAAATGCTCAAACACACCCATACCACCATCGCTCCATGGACCATTATACGCTCCGACAACAAACACCTCGCCCGTCTAAATGTCATGCGGGTGATTCTGAACTCCATTCACTATGAAGGAAGAGATGAGCTGCTCGACTATGTTCCGGACAGCAATATCGTAGTTTCAGGCGCCAGAGAGCTTGAGTTGATGGAGGCTCAACGACTAAGAAGCGGTAAGTTTATCGGCTAAAGTTTTAAAACTAATGCCCCAAAATCAACAGATGCGATAGTTTCGGCGTGTACTATAGCGTCTAAAAAAGAGAAGTGAAGATGAGATTTTACAACCTTGCTGAAGAGAAGACGAAAGTAGACAAAAAGAGTTTTCTGGATGCCGTAAACAGCGGTAGGGAGATCGGTATCACGATAGACGGCCAGATCGTTGAGACAAAAGATGGAGCGCTCCCAAAGGATGCCTATATCTTTATCGGCAGACCAAAATCCCTGACCGGAAACGCCGTCACGAAACCGACTCCGCTATCAAAAATACTCGGTGAAAACTACGAGGTCGAAGATGAGGGGGATAAAATCACGATAAGCGCGGCCAAAGCGTGGCAAGAAACCCTTTTGGCCAACGCTCCCCACTCTCTGTACCAGGATATCGGCGGAGAGGGGATCACGGAGTTTTCGGACAAGGAGCTCGACAAACTCATATGGTACAGCTGCGAATTCGGTATAGAGTACCGTGATGTCGTAGAATATCTTGAAGAGCGGATCGACGGTACGATCATCTTTATTGAAAACAAGGTCCCCTACCAGTTCAACGGCTGTGCAATCACGGACGATCTTCAGAATGCACGCTCGATCGCCTACACTTACATCAGGGATAAAATCGCCGGCAAGATCGAAGATGGCACGATCGACATAGACGATCCAAGCGACGATGAAGCCGAAGCGCTCGACTTTTTCAAACTCGGCCGATAGGCGCTACAGTGCCTTTAGCGCCTCCAGCATCTTCAAACCCGCCTCGTTGACACTGTTTCGGCCGAGATACTTCGCCTCTCGCGCTGCGATATAGGCTTTTTCAAACCTTTTTGGTTCAAGCCCGCTGCGCTTGATAGCCTCTTTCATCCTGGAGGGCATGAGACGTATTTTTCGCTCCTTCTCATAGAGTGTACCGACCTCCGCAATAGCCTTGACCACCCGATAGATCGTAGGATTTACAGGAGCTCCAAATCCGCTTGGAACACCGCTCATAGCCTCGTCCATAAGCTTCCCGTATCGAGTCTCTACGATATGGCCGTCGGCAAGAACCTCTATAAAGCCTTTCGCTTCAAGTTTGTCGATGGCTTCGAGGATACGAACGGACTCGATATCATCTTTGCTTTCAAGAAGGGCGTCAACGAATATCCCGTGCTCGGGAAGCATCTTGAATACTTCCGCTTCCCACTTTGTGAGATACGGCTTTTTGGGAATGTTTGCCAGCCTCTCGTAAAGCAGTCCGGATGAAGTGGCTTCATACGTCCCGAGTATTCTCTCCCTTCTTGCCTCCTCTATCCACTCTCTGTTTGGAGTAGCGAAGCTTCCGTTGGATATCGTGAGTGTTTTGACACTCCATGAGTGGATGGCCCTCTCGTCTTTTTGGTCCTCTACGACATCCCTTCCGCTGTCGGTAAGAAAATATCGCTCTTTACCGGCACTATCCACTCCCTCTTCGACCAGTCCGAACGCTTCAAGGGAGTATAGATACGATCTTATATCGAAAAACGAGTCGAACCACCGACGCATCTGTTTGGCTTCTGCAAAGGCCTTCGCGATTTGAGCCCGTTTTTTGGGCATCTCATCGAGTCTTCGGCCGTACCTGTCGAGAATTTTCTTGTATTCACTCTCCTTTTTCTCAAGCAGTAGCGTACGAATATCCTCGAGTCCCGCACCTGCGGTACCGTTTTGCTCCTCAATAAATAAGATCGCCTTTAGAGTCTCAACCTCCTCCTTTTCTATGGCGAAGCTTCTAAACTCTCTTTCTATATCGTCACGATAAATTCTATAAAGCTCCAGTGCCCTCTCACCGGCAAGCGTCAACTTGTCGACCTCTTCGAGATAACCGAGCGCTTCGAGCTGCAACAGACTATCCTGCTCGACGCTCTCGCCGTCGGCTACAGCAGCGAGACTTCTTAAAATAGCCAGATCCAAAACGCCCCCCTCTTCTGCGAAACCGCCGCACGAGAGTGTAGCCTTTAGGGCCTGACCGATACCTGTAAACGCAAAAAACTCTCCATCAGGAACCGAGTAGGCGATAAGCCCCATCGCTTCGCACAGATCCTTCATGTTTCCGTCATCGGGTAGATGGTGCGCTTCAGTCGGTCCCATAGGGGCTCTGCGAATAAAGTCAGCAAGACTTGCATCTATCGAAAGCTCCGGTTTTAGAGTCCTTTGGGCTTCCATAAGCTTTTTTGCCGCATCGCTCAAGCTTCCGTCGTCCAAAGCGAAACCGCGTTTTATCAATCTGTCCCTGGTGAGCGGCGTCGTTTTCGATCCATTCTTTTCAGCCATCGATACCATCGAAACTATTTCCGATCCAAGCCACCTGAATGAGTCGTCCCACTCTCCTATAGGACCGGTCGCCTCCATCGCCAGATCGAGAGCCTCCGCGACAAGAGTGCCGCCGTAGGTAAGCTCCACCTCCGCAGGAATTGGGAAACGTACTATACCCGCAAGATTCAAAACCTCTACCGCTTCACTATTGAGTTTAGCGACATCTACTCTCTTCT
This sequence comes from Campylobacterales bacterium, assembly GCA_027065635.1. Taxonomy (GTDB): domain Bacteria; phylum Campylobacterota; class Campylobacteria; order Campylobacterales; family Hydrogenimonadaceae; genus Hydrogenimonas. Next base: position 7,527 of record JAMONQ010000136.1, read on the forward strand.
CACCACTTCTGTAAAGTGCCGACAATACCTTGGCCGCATCTTTCTTTATAACCATCCTGTCTCCTCGTTTTTTCTGCAATTTTAGTGAGATTCATCAAAAAAAGATGCAACTTAGGTAGCAACACTGTCATCTTTACGATTGTAACGGTCGTAATCCGGTAAAGAGTGCATACTGCCACGACCAAGCGCAAGAAGAGCGCTTCTTGGGATCAAGTACGAATATTGCGGCTCAGGTAGCTGTTGAGGGCGTTGGCGAAGGCGTGGGCGTCTTTGGGTCCGAAGGGTTTTGGCCCGCCGGTGATCTCGCCGGTGCTTCTAATTTCTTCCATAAGGTTGCGCATCGCCAGCAGCTGCTTGATATTGTCGCGGGTATAGAGGGTGCCGCGGTGGTCGAGGGCGTCGATCCCCTTGCCGATGAGCCGGTCGGCCAGGGGAATATCGGCGGTGATCGCCAGGTCCCCCGGCTCGGCCAGCTCCACAAGACGGTGGTCGGCTCCGTCGATTCCCGCCTCGACGATCTCGTAGCGAATGAGCGGCGACGCGCCGATCTTGACCCGCTTGTTGGCCACGACGACGGCGGGCAGCTGCAGCCGTTCGATCGCCCGGGTGACG
>JAMONQ010000137.1 GCA_027065635.1 Campylobacterales bacterium
GTGCTGCACGAGCGCCATGATATTTGCGAGTGTCATGGTTACGACCACGGCGACATAGAGAATATCGCGCAGCCATACGACATCGCTCTGGATCAGAAATTCGAAAAGTCGCATGGCAACGATAAAGCCTGCGATCTTCGGTACGACCGACATATAACCGGCAAGCGCGGCACTCGCACCTTCGTAGACATCGGGAGTCCATGTATGAAACGGTACCATCGAGAGTTTGAAGCCGAGTGCCGCTATAAGGAAGGCTACTCCAACAAGAAGTATCGTAAGGTTGGCATATCCTCCGGCCGCAAGCACCTCTTCGATTTTGTATATCTCGACGCTTCCGGTAAGCGCATAGAGTATCATCGCACCCATTGCGAAGAATCCGGCGGCCAAAGCACCCATTACGAAATACTTGATGGCAGCTTCGAAAGACTTCTCCCTGTTGTGCAGAGCTATCAGGGTATAAAGGGCGAGACTTGCCGTTTCAAGCCCTACAAAAATCAGAATCAGGTTGTCGCTCGCGACCATGAACTGGAATCCGGCCACCATGAAAAGGAAGAGAGCGAAAAACTCCGGATAGCTGAACTCATGGAAACGCTTCGAAGTCAGCGCCAAAGGTATAAAGAGCATCGACGCCGCAAGTATCACGATCTGTGAGAGTATGGCGATCCCGTCGATGAGCATGACATCGAAGAACCCGCGTTCGCCTGCTTGCAGACCGAGTACCGTACCGAGATCTACAAAGAGTATCAGTACACTGAGCATCACGTAGAGCGATTTGTCGAGATCCTTTTTTATAAGGTCTATGATCAATATTCCAAGAGCGCCGCAGATCACGACGAGCATCGGAGCAAGGGTACCGAGATTTAGCGATTCGAGACTAACTGAAATTGGCTCTAACATTATTCCGCCTCCCTTTCGACTACAGTCGGTCTTATGACCTCTTTCGCCTCTTCTGTAATCGATTTTTTATGCATGAATGAAACCAGAGACTCTACACTGGTATTGATCGGTCCCAAAACCGGCTTGGGGTAGACCCCGAGCCATATGGTGACAAGAACCAGCGACCACAGAGCCATACTCTCTTTTGCGTCGAGATCCTTCAGGTTTTTATTCTTTTCGTGAACGACATCACCGAAAAAAGACTTTCTGTAAAGCGAAAGCATATATACGGCACCGAGTATGATGCTCGTACCGGCAAGAATAGTCATCACAGGAGAGACTTTGTAGAATCCTGCAAGACTCAGGAACTCTCCTACGAAGCTCATTGTAAGCGGAAGGCCCACCGACGCCATGACCATGATACCCATAATCGTCGCATATCTTGGCATCACTTTGGCGAGACCGCCGAACTCGCTCATGAGCTTGGTGTGACGCCTGTCGTAAATTACACCCACCAGCATGAACAGCGCACCGCTGACGATTCCGTGACTGAGCATGAAAAACACGGAACCGGCGATACCTTCAGCATTCATAGCGAATGTTCCGAGGACGATTACACCCATGTGAGAGATAGAGCTGTAGGCGACGACCTGTTTCATATCCTCCTGTGCATACGCAACCATAGCCGTATATATGATCATGATCAGGGAGAGTATGGCGACAGGAGTTATCATATAGACTGAAGCGTCCGGGAACATGGGAAGCGACAATCTTACGAGACCGTATGTACCCATCTTCAGCAAGACCGCAGCAAGAATGACTGAACCTATCGTAGGAGCCTGTCCGTGTGCGTACGGAAGCCATGTATGGAACGGGAACATCGGAATCTTGATCGCGAGACCGATGAAGAATGCGATAAAGAGCCATATCTGATAGTCGAAGGGCAGTACGAGCCTGTGCCACTCAGTGATTGAGAAGCTCCAGACACCGGTCGCCTGATAATAAAGATATGCCATAACGAGCATACCTACGAGCATTATCAAAGAGCCGGCGAATGTATAGAGGAAGAATTTGACTGCGGCATAAATCCTGAGATTCCCTCCCCACGCTCCGATGATATAGAGCATAGGAACGAGTGAAAGCTCCCAGAAAACATAAAACAGTATCGCATCCAGTGAGACGAATACACCGACCATAGTCATCTCGAGGAAAAGCAGCGAGATGATCATGTTCTTTATATCTTTCTTGATACTGAGTGCGATCAGACCTATAAGTGTGATAAAGGTCGAAAGTACGACGATGAAAAGCGAAATTCCGTCGACACCCAGATAGTAGCTTATTCCGAAACTCGGGATAAGCGGAAGCATCTCCACAAACTGCATCCCCGGATAGCTGCCGTCGAAACTGAACCAGAGCCAAAGCGAGAGCAGGAATTCAATCGCCGCAACGGATATTCCGTATACCCGTATCGACTCTTTGGAGACTACAAATCCCAGCAGTGCCGCAACTGCCGGAAAGAAAACCAGAACTGACAAAATGTGATCCATACCTACTCCTTACCGCATCGGGCTATAGAAAATGGCTGCAATAAGCAGAATGAGCAGACCCACACCCATCCAGCGCAGCATATTCGAGAGGTTACCGCTTTGAACTACACGCGATACCATACCCGACTTGTAGATCGTTCCGGCGATGAAGTCTACTGTAGCATCCACCACCTTCAGATCGAGATCTTTCCAGAAAATCTTCGACAATTCCGCATATGGCTTGCAGATAAAGTCGTTGTAGAGTTTCGGAATATAGTATTGATTGAAAAGAAGTTTGTAGACAAACGTCTCTTCAAGCTTTTTGCTGAAGCCGCCCCTGCTATATACTATAACGGCAACCGCGATGCCGGTGATCGCTATACCCAGAGTCACTGCGACCAGAGTCCAGAAAACCCCCGTGGATACATGATACTCTTCGATCGGCAATACATACGAGACAAGATGTACGAAATCGTGCTCGAAAAATCCTGCTACAACTGCAAGAAGAGCGAGCGGCGCCATTGCCCACAGCATATACTTGTACGCTTCATGAGGATGGAAGCCGAAGATCTTGTAGCGCTCTTCGCCGAAGAAGACAAGCATAACCAGCCTGAAGCTGTAGAATGCCGTAAGGCCGGCCGTTACCCATAGTGTCGCCCAAAGAATATAGTGATCCGTGGCAAAAGCAGCTTCGAGGATCTTGTCTTTCGAGAAGAATCCGGCAAACGGATATATACCGGCGAGTGCAAGTGAAGCGAGTGTCATCATTATCATCGTCCACTTCATCTTTTTCGCCAGGCCGCCCATCTTGAAGATATCGAGTTCGTCGTTCATAGCGTGCATCACGTTACCCGCTCCAAGGAATAGAAGCGCTTTGAAGAAGGCGTGTGTCATGAGATGGAAAAGCGCTATCCAGTATGCACCGAGTCCGGCCGCAACGAACATGTAGCCGAGCTGAGAGAGTGTCGAATAGGCGATAATTCGCTTGAGGTCTCTGTTTACGAGCGCCATCGATGCCGCAAATATCGCGACAAACGCACCGAGACACGCGACGAAGTAGCTCACTTCCGGTACCTCTGAATAGAGCGGGTTGGCTCTTATTACGAGATATACGCCCGCGGTGACCATCGTCGCGGCGTGAATCAGAGCTGAAACCGGAGTCGGGCCCTCCATCGCGTCGGCAAGCCACGTATGTAGCGGGAACTGAGCCGATTTACCCATGGCGCCGATGAAGAGAAACGCCGTAACGAGCATCAGAATCGTGCTCTCCATAGCGTCGACCTGCGCAAATACTACATCGTACTGGAGGCTTCCGAAGTTCCAGTAGACCAGAAAGATTCCGATGAGCATTCCGAGGTCGGCGATCCTGTTCATGATAAACGCTTCGCTCGCGGCCCAGCTTGCAGAATCACGCTCGTACCAGAATCCTATAAGAGCCCATGAGCAGAGACCGACACCTTCCCAGCCGATAAAGAGTCCGGCGAAGTTGTCGCTCATTACAAGGACCATCATTGAAAAGACGAAAGCCGAAAGCCAGGCAAAGAACCGGTTGAAAGATCTGTCATGATCCATATAACCGATAGAGTAGACATGTACCACCGTCGATACGGTAGTTACAACAAACATCATCGTAGCCGAAACCTGATCGACTACAAAACCGAACGGTATGGAAAGACCGCCTGCCTGGATCCAGTCCATCATCTCTACATGAACGCTTCCGCCGTGCGAAACATGTATCAGCAATACGACCGAGCTGATCCATGAAACGAACAGCAGGGTAGACGTAGCGATTCCGGTTACCAGATTTTTTGGTTTATCGGCAAATAGTGCGGCAAACAGAGATCCGACGAGCGGAGCGAAGAGTGCCGTATAAAGATAAGCTTCCATGTGTTTCCTTTACCCGTGCATCGACTGCATAGAATCAACATCAAGCGTACCGCGACGCTTATACCATACAATAAAGAGACCGAGACCGACCGCAACCTCGCTGGCGGCAACGGCAACGATGAAAAAAGCGAACATCTGCCCTGTAAGATCTCCGTAAAATTTGGAGACAGCTGCGAATCCGATGTTGACCGCATTGAGCAAAATCTCCGTAGAGAAGAGCAGAAGCAGCAGATTCTTTCTACGGTAGACCCCTACCAGGCCGATACAAAATAGTATGGCCGAAACGATCAGATAGTGGCTGAGCGTTATCATTTTGAACCCTTGTTTTGAAATTCGTCTTCACCGTCGACTTTAAGCGTCAGACTCTCATCCATCTTCTTTCCGGCAAGAATGATTCCGGCGATCATCGCGACAAGCAGCATAACCGCCGCCAATTCAAACGGAACGAGATATTTTGTAAAGAGCACAATACCTACCGCCTGCGGATTCTCTACACCCTCTACAACCGGATAGAACGGCTCTATATGGTCGGATACGATTGGTGCGACCAGTGCCACGACAAGAAGCAGTGCGCTCATTCCGCTTAGCAAAAAGACAAGCTTCGGAGCTCTGATATTCTCTTTGACCAGTCGTGTGGTATTGAAAAACATCATACCGAATGCGTAGAATGCCATAACGGCACCGGTATACACAATGATCTGAACGACTCCAAGAAAATCGGCATCCAGAAGGAAGAAAAAGCCTGAAATCATAATCATTCCGGCAGCGAGAGCACTCATCGCATACAGTGCGTTTTTACTCATTACCGTAATGGTAAACATCGCTATCGTTACAGCGCTGAAGGTATAAAATGCAATTGCTTCAAACATGACTATCTTCCTTAATACGCCAGAGGCGTTTTCTTGATGCGCTCATCCGCATTCGGACTGACAGCACCGAATCCCGGGAACTCCTCCTGCTTACCCTCTTTCAGGAAATCCAGAGGAGTCAGAATATCGTCTCTTAGCACGAAGTGCGCACGCTGCTCACTCGCATTTTCATATCTTCCGCCATGCACGATGGCAAGCTCCGGGCAAACCTCGGCACAATATCCGCAGAAGATACACCGGCCGAGGTTTATCGTGTACTCAGTCACCTCTTTGCGCTGATTTTCATCATATCTGGTATCCATTCGTATACAGTTGGCGATACAAATCTTTTCGCATAGCCCGCATCCGATACAGCGCTCGTAACCGCTCTCGAGCAGCCTGTACAGCTTGTGTACCGCTCTGTATCTCGGAGAGATCGGCAACTTCTCTTTCGGATATTGAACCGTATGGATATTGAACCGCACCATCTCTCTGAAGACGACCCATAGACCTACGAATAGCTCTCCCTTGAATGTCCTTTTGAGCGCCTGCTTGAATTTGTCAAGCGGTGCGACTGGCGGCTTGTCGACCGGTATGAACTTGTAGTTTTGTGTTACGTTTCTATCTTTGAACTGTTCCAGACTCATTCTCTCCCCCTTAAATCATCAGCACAAGGCCGGTTATGACTACGTTGATCACCGCCAAAGGCAGCAGCACCTTCCAGCAGAGCCACATAAGCTGGTCCGGTCTGATATGTGGCCATGCCGCTCTCGTCCACAGGAAGAAGAAAAAGAGGAAGCTAACCTTCAAAACGATCGCAAGACCGCCGGGTATGAAGCCCAAGTCGTTGAAGCCTCCCAGAAAGATGATGCTCGCCAGGAACGCCATCGTTATCATATTGGTATATTCGCCTATGAAGAACATACCCCATCGCATTCCGGAATATTCTGTAGCGTATCCGGAGACGATCTCCGCCTCATGTTCGAGCAGGTCGAAAGGAGTACGGTTCGTTTCGGCAAAGCCGGCAATCAAAAAGAGCACGAAAGCCACCGGCTGGCTCCAGACGATCCAGTCGCCGATTCCTCCGCTTTGGTAGTTGTTTATATCTATAAGAGACAAAGATCCTACCATCATAAGCGGCGCCATAATACTAAGGCCGGTAACCACTTCATAACTAAGTAGCTGGATTACGGTACGTGCCGCACCAAGAAGCCCCCACTTGTTCGCACTCGCCATACCTGCAAGCAATGGAGCGTAAAGACCGCTCGCCATGACACCGAGGACAAACAAAACACCGACGTTCACATCCGAAATGATTGGATGGACAGTGATGCCGAATATCTCGAACTCCGGAAAGAGCGGCACGGCCGCAAGTGCGATAAATGCGGTAGCCGCCCCTATCACTGGAGCGATCATAAATATCGGCCTGATGGAGTTCTGAGGCACTATGTCCTCTTTTGTAAACAGTTTGATTCCGTCCGCAAGCACCTGAAGCAATCCGTACGGTCCGACATGCATAGGTCCGAGCCTGCGTTGCATAAAGGCCAGGACTTTACGCTCCAGATAGGTACCGAAACCGGCAAGTGCCGAAAATATGCCCAGTACCACAAGTATTTTGACGATCGTGGAGATCACAAATTCAGTCATTGTCATGGCTTACACCTTTTCTATCGTTACGTTTTGATATCTTCTTCCCTCGAAAAGCTTTTCAGCCTCTATATCGGGATCGAAGTCCGGTACCAGAAGTATATTCCCGCCTATAAACTTGTCACTCTCTACAGCGAGCTCGACAGAACCGCCGGGGAAGGAGACTTTGACTTTCTCCCCCTCTGCAAGGCCCATCTCTTCGAGTTTTTGCGTCGATACATAAAGCTTCGCTTCGGAAGCGAGTTGGTGTGTTTTTTTCGTAAACTCGTTAAATTGCAGCACCGGGTTACATCGATATGCGATTTCACCCTCCATTGCCGTACTCGTTTCTATTTTATCCGCCAGGGATTCGGTTCTTTCGGTCTCGCGTGCCTCGAGACGGTAGCCGCGGACCTCCTCTCCCCTGTTTGTATAGCGGTTGGGCAGGTCGTCAAACTCAAGAGCTTTGAAGCCCTTCGCTTCCGGCAAAGCTGCCGTATAGTCGACTGTAAGCTCCGCTTCGAGACCGAGCGCGTTTGCCAGGTCGTTTAGAATATAACCTTTATATCCGAGCGCAACGTTGGTGGGTACTACACGCTTGTCTACATTTGTCAGGGTACCCTCCTGCTGATTCAAAGCAGGCATATCGAGGTCCCCTCCGCCGGATGAGCTCAATACGAAATCCCCTTTTGCATTGTATCCGACCGTATACTCTCCGCACTCCTCATCGAGATCGCATATCATGCTCACTCCGAGAGTGTTTGTCTTGGAAGGAAGGATCACTACGTCAAAGTCGGTGTAAAGCTCTATGAGTCCGGCGAGTTTCGCAAGATTTTCAGCTCTCGGATGAGAGAAGAGATCCTCACCGAGAATAATCGAGAATTTCTCCTTTTTCGCGAGCATCTTCACCATCTTGTCGCTGAAATCTTCCGGTGCTCCCAAAAGATCGAGAAGGGCGTTCAAATCCACCTCTACCTCTTTTTTAACCTTTTTGGGAACCATCTTGGTTACCTCTTCGGTAATCTCTTTCTCTTCGCCGGTCTCTTCATCCTTGACGGTCTTCGTAACTCTCTCTGTAACCTTCTCCTTGACAGTCTCCTCTACCGTTTTGGTTCCTTTGCTGTGGAAAGAGTCAAGATACTCCACAATCTCTTTGGGCATCGCCTCTTTGTCTCCGAAAAGATCGAGCACCAGATACATGGCTGCCTCTTCGAGACCCGGCTTGTGGTTTATGGATATGAGATTTTTACCGAAACCGTCTACCACCGGATCGTTTACCGGATGGAAGTAAAGACCTGCTCCCTTGTTCATCTTGATCGCGTTGTTGAACGCGAAACGCGCTCTTGGATT
>JAMONQ010000138.1 GCA_027065635.1 Campylobacterales bacterium
GTATCATTTACGACTCCGCCACAGGCATCTTCAAACATTTGCGAACCATGCCCCGCAGCATTCCGGCGATCGTAGAGAAAAATAGCTCAAAGGCCATACACCCTTTTGCACTGCAGAGGCAGAAAATGCCTCCTATAGAAGAGCCGCACTACCACGAAACCGCTATCCTGAAAAAGGGTGAGAGTGTAGAGTTTGCCGTATACGCCATGGAGCCATGGAACGAGACGGGAGTATATCTTCAAAAGGGTAAGGAGTACAGGTTCGAAGCGAGAGGAGAGTGGATGGACAGAAATATCAAGTGCGGCCCGGAAGGTGCCGACGACGGGAAGTTCTACATAGAAGAGATCTTCCATATGGCCGGAACACTGTGGGGAAAGATGGAAGAGCTGTATAAAAAGGTGACCAAAAACGAAGCGGCGGACTTCATCGGAAGCAGGCGCGAAGAGAAGATACCCTGGTTTGCACTGGTAGGCTCGATAGCAAACGGCGGCAACCCGAAAAAAGACGGTACACCGGCACCGCACGAAACCTTCAAAATCGGAAAAAAGTGCAAACACAAACCAAAAAAGTCGGGGTATCTTTACGCTTATGCAAACGACGCATGGAACTTCTACGGCAACAACAGAGGAAGCGTCACCCTTAAAGTGACTCGCCTGAAATAGAAAAAAGATACAACTTAGCTATCCTCCTATTATCTCCCGACTGCCTTTGGCGTTGGGGGCGGATACGACACCCATACTCTCAAGCTGCTCCACGATTCTGGCTGCACGGTTGTAGCCTATTTGAAGTCGTCTCTGCAAATAACTTATGCTGGTTTTTTTATCGGTGAGCACTATCTGTTTGGCCTCTTCAAACAGAGGATCGATATCATCTACACTCCCGCTGCTTCCCTCCTCCGATGAATCGGCCCCGCTCTCCATCAAAAAGTGCTCGTCATACTCCGCCGGCCGCTGGGCTTTGAGGTACTCTACGATTCTTTCGATCTCCTGTTCACTGCTCCACGGAGCATGGAGCCTGATAAGCCCTCCCCCTCCGGGAGGTGTAAATAGCATATCGCCGCGTCCAAGAAGACTTTCGGCTCCAAGCGTATCCAAAATCACTTTGGAATCGATTTTCTGTCCCACTTTGTAGCTGATGCGAGACGGAAGGTTCGCTTTTATGAGCCCGGTAACCACATCTACGCTGGGACGCTGTGTCGCGACTATGAGATGAATCCCGCTGGCTCTTGCCATCTGTGCAAGACGCGCGATGGAAAACTCGACATCCTTGCCTCCCGTCATCATCAAGTCGGCCAGTTCGTCGATCACCACGACAATATACGGAAGCGGATCTCTTCCCTCCTTTTTCGCCTTGTCGTTGTAGGTTTCAATATTTTTGGTGCGTGTCTGACTCATAAGCTGATAGCGCCGCTCCATCTCGACGACCATATTCGAAAGTGCCGTTATCGCCTTTTTGGGCTGGGTGATGACAGGCGTCAGCAGATGCGGAATATCGTTGTAGATCGAAAACTCGAGCATCTTCGGATCGATCATCATCAGTTTTAGCTGATCTGGAGAGTTTCGATAAAGCAGGCTTAAAATCATCGCGTTTATTCCTACACTCTTGCCACTTCCAGTAGTTCCTGCGATG
>JAMONQ010000139.1 GCA_027065635.1 Campylobacterales bacterium
CGAGCTGAAGTACAAAGGGGTCAAAAAGCTATATCTGATACCTATGTATCCGCAGTTTTCCACCACCACCACCGCATCTTCTATCGAGGATATACGTGCTTGGGCCGCAGCTATCGGGTATCATCCGACGATAGTGAGTCTGCTGCACTATTACGACTTCGAACCATATCTGGAGTGTGTTGAAGATCGAATCATGGAGGCTCTCGGTGACGAGGATCCGGCAAGCTTGAATCTGGTCTTTTCCGCACACGGTCTTCCGGTAAGTGTGATAAAAAGGGGAGATCCCTATCAGAAACAGGTCGAGGCGGAGGTTAGGCTTCATAAAGAAAGACTTGAAAGAAAAGGTCTTGTCTTCAATCAGATCCATCTCGCATATCAGTCCAAAGTAGGCCCGATGAAGTGGCTCACTCCGTCACTGGAGAGAATGCTCGAAGAGATAAAAAACAGAAGGGTGCTGATCTATCCGATCGCGTTTACTATAGACAATTCGGAGACGCTGTTTGAACTCGATATCGAGTATAAAGAGGTTGCTCAGGAGCTGGGGTTCGAGTTTTACAAGGTGTGCAGGTGTCCCAACGACTCTGAGCGCTTCATAGAGGCGCTGGAGCGGTTGTACAGGAGAATGTAGTTCAGCTTTCTGCCGGGCTTAGATGCTCTTGGGCCACTTCATACAGGTGGTCGCAAAGAAGTTTTCGTTTCTGCTCCAATACCGGTGCTTCGTCGAATTTTTCTCTCTTTTCGTCGTAGAGTCTGATACCTTTGTCGATCATCTCTTCGAGCATTTCGTCGCTGATATGTTCGTTTTCGAGTCCGAGTCGATCTTCCAGACATTTTACCACCGCGACGCCTACGATCTTGCCGTATGGATGGTTTCTGACCATCGATCTGATGTTCGGATGTCTGCCTACGATCGTTTTAATGACTCTCGAGTTCAGTTCACTGCTCATCGTTTCTCTCCTCCTTTCATAAAGATTCAATTCGTTTGCGCTCGGACAATCATATCGACGGTGCGGGAGTTTTTTTAACTCGTTCCTATCGCATATGATCGATACGGCACCTGTATGATATCACCGTACGGTTACGGATCGGATACCGTAAGCCTTGATAGCGGACAAGCGCGGATATTGCGAGAAAATTATATTATATCTAAGTTTTAATAATTTTACAAGTTTTAGCCGGTATGTGCATTTCTCGGTGTCGAAGTGTCGATCAGGTACTCAAATTCTTTATCCATTCGGGTTCATCGGGCTTTACTGGCGGATTGTGCCGTTGTGGCTTCCGGCATACCGGATGGGTCCTGAGAAGAGTGAATGTTTCGATCACTATCCGGGCCAAAAATCTCTCAAACAGAGTTTTTTGGTAAAATACGCCAAAAACTCCACAGGAACTTCATGAAAGATAGCGCTTTTCGATCTCCTCTTGCCAAACTTTTGCTCTTTATCGCGCTTGTTACGCTATACAGGCTATATATTCTTACGCATATCGACATAGATCTGTATGCCGACGAGGCTTACTACTGGGGGTGGGCGCAGCACTTTGATTTTGGCTACTACTCCAAGCCTCCGATGGTCGCATGGCTCATCATGATAGGCACTTCGCTTTTTGGCGACACCTTTATCGGTATCAAGATAATGTCGCTATTTGTCTATATCTTTACTACTCTTAATATCTATTTTCTGGCGAGGGAGCTGTTTGGAGACGAGCGTATCGCTCTGTATAGCGGAGTCGCTTTCATAACTCTGCCTGCTGTATGGCTCTCTTCGCTCATCATATCCACGGATGTTCCCTTTCTTTTCTTCTGGTCGCTTGGAATGCTCTTTTTTGTCAAGGCTCTAAAGAGCGATCGCTGGAGTCACTGGCTCGTGGTGGCGGTAGCCGGAGGCGGTGGGCTTTTGAGCAAATATACGATGATCATCTTTGTCGTAAGTGCCTTTGCCTACCTGATCTTCTCTCCCGCATATCGCTCTCATCTGAAAAACCCGAAGCTATATGCCACTATGGCGCTTGCCGCACTGATCTATTTGCCAAACCTCTACTGGAACTATACGCACGAGTTCGTGAGTTTCAAACATACCGAAGACAATGCCCATCTCGAAGGCGACCTCTTCCATCCGCTGATGATGCTCGAGTTTTTGGGTGCGCAGTTTGGAGTATTCGGGCCTGTTCTTTTTGGATGGCTGCTATCCATTCTGCCCAGAGTGTCTGCCGTAAGACGCGATGAGAGGCTCTTTCTGCTCTGGTGGTTCATAGTTCCGTTTTTCACCCTTATTCTCACCATCAGTCTTCTTTCTCGCGCACACGCTAACTGGTCGGCACCGATGTATGTAGCATCGACACTGCTGGTGGTGGCGTGGCTCGTTATGCAGGGACACCGCAGATGGCTCGCGGCGGCGATCGGTCTGAACATTTTGTTGGGAATCGGTCTGTATCATTACCATGACATCGCCCGTGGGCTCGGGGTAGAGCTGACAAGGAAAATCGATCCGTACAAGAGGGTGCTTGGTTGGAAACAGCTGGGCAAGGAGGTATCGGAACTGTTGCGGGAGTATCCCGATGCGAAACTGTTGAGCGATGACCGAAAAACTATGGCGGAGCTGATCTACTACATCGACCCGCATCCCTTCGATGCGGTAAAGTGGAATCCCCGCCATACACTGCTCGATCACTACGAGCTTACTACCGATCTGCAAAAACATATAGGCGAAGATTTTGTCTTTGTCACCCACAGAGCCGAAATAGGCGATGTCGCATCGAGATTCGAGTCGGCAAAGCGTTTGAAAAAGATAGTCATTCCCCTTTATAAAGATTATAAAATGGTCTATTATGTATACTATCTAAAACACTTCAAGGACTATAAATGAGACTTAGTATGGTAGGTACCGGCTATGTGGGGCTGGTTACGGGTACCTGTTTCGCGGAGATGGGCAACAGGGTCGTCTGTGTGGATATCGATGAAAAGAAGATAGAAAATCTCAAGCGCGGTATCATCCCGATATATGAGCCGGGCCTCGAGGCCATGGTGAAGGAGAACAGCCGGCGAGGAACTCTTGAGTTCACTACCGATATCAAAGAGGCGCTCGAAAAGACAGATATCATCTTTATCGCCGTCGGAACCCCGCAGGGTGAAGACGGCAGCGCGGACTTGCAGTATGTGCTCAAGGTGGCCGAGCAGATAGGCCGGAACATGGTGCACGATATGGTGGTAGTGGATAAATCGACAGTTCCGGTCGGTACGGCAGACAAAGTCAAAGAGACGATTCAAAGAGAGCTCGACAAAAGGGGTGCGAAGCTGAAGTTCTCGGTAGTGAGCAATCCTGAGTTTTTGAAAGAGGGTTCCGCCATAGAGGATTTCATGAAGCCCGATCGTGTAGTAATAGGGGCGGACGATGAAGAGGCTATGGAGATCATGAAGGAGCTATACGCTCCGTTTACTCACAACCACGAGCGTTTCATAGCGATGGATGTACGAAGCGCGGAGATGACCAAATATGCAGCCAACGCCATGCTGGCTACGAAGATAAGCTTCATGAACGAGATAGCCAATATCTGTGAAAGGGTGGGCGCCGATGTAAATAGGGTGAGAGTCGGTATCGGCAGCGACAGACGAATCGGCTACAGCTTCATCTACCCCGGCTGCGGATATGGTGGAAGCTGCTTTCCCAAAGATGTCCAGGCTCTGGTCAGGATCGCTGAAGATGCGGGGTACGAGCCAAAAATTATCCGATCCGTCGAAGCTGTCAACCGTGAGCAGAAGCTGGTACTGGTAAAAAAAGTCGTAGAGCGTTTCGGAGAAGATCTCCAGGGCAAGATTTTCGCCGTTTGGGGGTTAAGCTTCAAGCCGGAAACAGACGATATGCGTGAAGCGAGCTCCATCACGATAATAAACGAACTCACAAAAAGGGGTGCGAAGATCCGTGCCTACGATCCCAAAGCGATGGATGAAGCCAGAGACTACTATCTCAAGGGGAATGGAAACGTCGAGTATGTCAAAAGCAAATATGACGCGCTTGACGGAGCCGACGCCATGCTGTTGGTAACGGAGTGGAAGGAGTTTAGAAGTCCGGACTTCGAGGAGATGAAGCAGCGGCTCAAAAACCCTGTAATTTTTGACGGACGAAACCAGTACAATGCCAAAAAGATGCAGAAAAAAGGGTTTGAATACCACCAGATCGGGGTGGCAGAGTCTTGAAAAACCTCCAGCGGCCAAACTATGACTGGATGATCGAGCGCTACGCCTTTTTTGTGCTGCTGGCGCTGGTTTATCTCAGCTTCTTTTTCAACCTCGGCTCCGTGCCGCTTTTCGACCTGGACGAGGGGGCATTCAGCGAAGCGACGAGAGAGATGCTGGTTTCGAAAAACTATATCACCACATATCTCGGCGGTGAACTGCGTTTTGACAAACCGATCCTGATCTACTGGCTTCAAGCGCTAAGTGTAAGCATATTCGGACTGAACGAGTTTGCATTGCGTCTCCCTTCGGCCCTTGCGGCGACTGCATGGGCGGCGATTCTATATCTGTTTACAAAGAGAATATACGGTGCGAAAAATGCCCTTTTGGCAACTCTTTTCATGGTGTCCGCTCTTCAGATCAGCGTCATAGCCAAGGCCGCCATTGCCGACGCTCTGCTCAATCTATGGATCGCGGCCAGTATGTTTTCTGTCTGGCTCTACATAAAAAGTGATGAAAAAAAGTGGCTCTATGCGGCCTTTGCTTCGATAGGCTTCGGTATGCTCACCAAGGGGCCGGTTGCGGTCATGATCCCTGTGGTGGTTACCTTTTTGTATTTCGCTTTCAAGCGCGATCTCATGCGTTGGCTGCGTGCTATTCTCGATCCGGTGGGTATTTTGATCTTTCTTGCCGTAGCGCTTCCGTGGTATCTGCTCGAGTACATGGATCAGGGGATGAAGTTTATAGAAGGTTTCTTTTTCAAGCACAACCTTTCGCGCTTCGAAGACTCTTTCGAAGGTCACAGCGGCTCTATTTTCTACTATATCCCGGTCCTTGTCGTAGGGATGATGCCCTTTAGCGGCGTACTTATAGCCACTTTCGGCAAGATAAGGGAGTGGATCAAGGATGATGCGACTCTTTTTTTTCTTCTGTGGTTCGGTTTCGTCTTTCTCTTCTTCAGTTTCTCCGGTACGAAACTGCCCCACTATGTGATATACGGATATACTCCGCTCTTTATTCTGATGGCTCTTGGGTTTAGCGATATAAAATCATCTCTTTGGATAGTTCTTCCGCCTGCGATTTTGATGCTGCTTCTGCTCTTTTTGCCGGAGATTGCCAACGCGATGCTGCCAAAGATCAAGGATCCATACGCCCAGGCGCTTATAAAAGAGAGCGGGGCGCTCTTTGGATGGCGCTACAAGATGGAGATCGCGCTGCTTCTGGCCGCACTCGCCGTAGCCTGGCGAACGATAGAGGGAAATCTGGCCAAATCCGTGATAACAGGTGTCGTATCTCTTCTTTTGGTCAACGGAACGATATTGCCGACATACGGAGCTCTTGCGCAGCAGCCGATCAAAGAGGCGGCCATCTTTGCCAAAAAGCACCGCCTCGAAGTGGTCATGTGGGGAATAAACGTACCATCCTTTATGGTATACTCTGAAAAAATCGTCCCCAGAAGAGATCCAAAGCCCGGTGAAATCGTCCTGACCAAGATCACCAAACTAAAAGAGGTAGGCTCCTATCAGCCGATTTTCAAAAAGTACGGCATCGTACTGGTGCGTATAAACTCCATGAAAAAAGGAAAAGAATGAAACTCTCCGTTGTCATCCCGATGATGAACGAAGAAGATAATGTAAAACCGCTTTTCGAAGCGGTAAGAAAGGCGCTCCACGGTATCGACTACGAGCTGATACTGGTAGATGACGGCTCGACGGACCGGACTGTAGAGTTGATGAAAGAGGAGGCGGACGAGCGGACCAAGATCATCGTGTTCAATCGCAACTTCGGTCAGACTACAGCGATGGCAGCGGGGATCGACGAGGCGAAAGGAGAGCTTATCGCCACGCTCGACGGGGATTTGCAAAACGATCCAGCCGATATACCCATGATGATAGCCAAGCTCGAGAGCGGCGGTTGGGATGTGGTCGCCGGTCGCAGGGCAAAAAGACAAGACGGTATGTTTTTGAGGAAGATACCGAGCAAAATAGCCAACGCCATCATCAGAAAAACAACCGGAGTCTATCTGCACGACTACGGATGTACTCTGAAGGTCTTCAAAAACGAAGTGGCCAAAAACCTCGGGCTTTATGGAGAACTGCACCGCTTTATCCCGGTATTGGCCAAGATGTACGGCGCCAAAATCACCGAAGTGGATGTACGTCACCACCCAAGAATCCATGGAGAGAGCAAGTATGGGCTGGGAAGGACTTTCAAGGTGATCAGCGACCTGCTGCTGATGCTCTTTATGCAGAAATACCAGACCAAGCCGATGCACCTTTTCGGAACACTGGGTGTTCCTATGCTTGGAATCGGACTTTTGATAGATCTTTATATGTTCATTTTGAAGCTTTTTGGCGAGAGTATCGGGCATAGACCGCTTCTGACTCTTGGAATGCTTTTGACTCTCGGCGGTATACAGCTCATCACCACAGGTTTTATCGCCGAACTCATCATGCGTACATATTTCGAATCTCAAAACAAAAAGCCATATACTATCAAAGAGATTTTCGTGAAGAGGAAAGAGGGCTCCAAAGAGAGCTGATCATTTGGCCGGTTTCCGGCCGTTTGTAAAATTTCATGAAACGAAAAGTCAAACTTCTTCTAAAGATCCTCTTTACAGCCGCTGCGCTATGGTTCGTATTTGACAAGGTAGATATCAGGAAGTTGTCCGAAGCGCTTGCGGAAGCGGATCCTTTCTGGCTCTTTGGCGCACTTGTTCTGTTCAACCTTTCCAAAATCGCCAGCGCTTTGCGTCTAAACCTCTATTTCGACGCTATCGGATTGAAGCTAACGCAGAGCTACAATCTTATCCTATACTACGTAGGGATGTTCTACAATCTCTTTCTTCCCGGCGGTATAGGCGGGGACGGATACAAGGTGTACCTGCTCAACAAACACTTCAAAACAGGCATAAAGCTACTGTTGCAAGCCGTACTTCTCGATCGTCTAAGCGGTTTGGCCGGGCTGGTGATATATGCCCTTTTGCTCTTTGCAGCAAGTAGTTACGCTTCTATAAACGATCTATTCTCGCCGCTTGCGATAGTGCTTGCCGCTTCTGTCATACCTCTTTCCTATCTGGCTACACGTCTTTTTTTTCGCTCATTTTTGTCGGTTTTCGGATCTACGATGCTATGGGGGCTCGGAGTGCAGTTTTTGCAGCTGATCTGCGCCTGGATGATTCTAAAGAGCCTTGGAATCGAAGATATGACGATAGAGTACTTGACCCTCTTTTTGGTCTCCAGCGTTGTAGCTGTACTGCCTCTTACTATCGGTGGAGTGGGGATAAGGGAGCTTACCTTTTTGTATGGGCTGGAGTTTTTGGGGGTGGAGCCGAGCCTTGGAGTGACCTTTTCGTTTCTATTTTTCGCTATAACGGCTCTCTCTTCTTTGACGGGTCTGTTCCTTTTGAACCGTGTAACTACACATGGTGAGAAAAGAGGTGACACTCCACTTGCCAAAAGCTGAAAATAGCCATTTGGCGTACAGCTTTAAAGAGTTTGTGCAGTTTGGATGATATAATCATCTCCAAAAAGGAGATAATATGTCCGAAATGAAAAAGTTTCGCCTGATCAACAAGATCGAAGGCTACTCCTACCTGCTTCTTCTTTTTATCGCGATGCCTCTGAAATATGTAATGGGGTACGAGATCGCTACGAAGGTGTTCGGTATGGTCCATGGAGTGCTCTTTATAGCGTTTGTATATCAACTGGCCGTCGCTACGAAACGTGTCCCCTTTACAAAAAGAGAGAGCCTGCTGTTTTTTATTGCGTCACTGATACCTTTTGGAAGCTTCTATACCGAAAAGATTTGTATTCAGAAGGAGTTGGAAAAAGAGGTATGCCCGGCTACTGCCGAGTCGAAATAGGGAAGGGGCCAAGCGGC